>NZ_SMTT01000002.1 GCF_004357905.1 Campylobacter lari
GGGATAGAGAGTTAAATTTTAGTAAAACACAAAACAAGTGATACTATAACTTTAACCAAGTAATTCCATAGCATCTTTGTATACACTAACTAGCGAAGCTAAAGTAACAAAAGCACCGATAATTAAAAAAATCATTTCAATTTTTTTCTTTTATTCTCTTTTATTTTTTCCTTTTTATCTTCTTCTTGATTTTGCTCAATATGCAAAATATCAACAAGATTTTCTATTTGAATTTTTAATTCTTGATGTTGCTCTAAAATATTATAATAATGAAATATAATTTTCCATATTGTATGTTTTTGTTGGTAGTTATAATGTATTGGGTTGCTAAAAAAATATTTCAAATTAAAAACATAAAAATCTTTTTTAATATCAATAACATCATGGTAGTTTTCTTTATCTATAATACTTGAAGTCAAATTCAAATAATACTCCATTTTCTCACGATAAGCCAAAGAAAGTGCAAACATAGTCATTGTATCTTTAAATTTACTTTCACAATTGTTAAATTTAGCCTGAAACAAAAAGCCTTTTTCTGAAAACACAACTTTAATATCTGGATTATCATAACAATTTGATTTATCTATTTTTAATGTAAAACCACCTCTTAATAGTTGCGATATTTTACCATCATTCATATTTTCATCAGTATATGCAACTATATAATCTATCACACTTTTTTTAAATTGACAATACTCTTGACCTACGAAAACTCCATCTTTTATACATATATCAAAAATTTTATATATTAGTATTGTACCTTTGGCATAATTTTGGTCTTCTATATTGGTATAAATTTCTAAATTTTGTGCCAAAAAGATATGAAAAAAATCCTTTAGCCTTGTATCTTTTTTAAATTTATCCTTGCAAAAATTTTCGATAATTTTAACTTGATATATTTACCATGATATATTCCTAATATTTGCAATATATTTTAATTAAAATATTATTTTGTGCAACTAAAAATAAATTATATATAGGTTTTCATATTTGAGTAAAATCTAAATTAGTGGTGCGGATGAAAGGACTTGAACCTTCACGCATTGCTGCACCAGATCCTAAGTCTGGCGTGTCTGCCAATTTCACCACATCCGCAAAAGTGGTACGCTCAAGAGGATTCGAACCTCTGACCTACGGCTTAGAAGGCCGTTGCTCTATCCAGCTGAGCTATGAGCGCATAAAAATAAAAGTAACAATGGGCTTATGGTGCGCCCGATAGGAATCGAACCCATAACCTACAGATCCGAAGTCTGTCGCTCTATCCAGTTGAGCTACGAGCGCTGATGGGGTGAGTGATGGGAATCGAACCCACGACCCTCAGGACCACAATCTGATGCTCTAACCGACTGAGCTACACTCACCATTTATAAAAATGGTCGGGGTGAAAGGATTCGAACCTTCGGCCCCTTGGTCCCAAACCAAGTGCGCTAACCAGACTGCGCTACACCCCGATGTACAAAAATAAAGCGTTATTCTACATAAAAAAATATTAAAAGTCAAGATAAATGAGAATATTTAGCATAAAAAAAATGCTAAATATTTTAAGAATTATTTGTTTGCTTTTTTTGTGAAATGATGTTTAAAATTTCAACTACCAAAGAAAAGGCCATAGCTACATAAATATAGGCCTTATCTATATGAATATCAAAACTTTCACATACTAAAACAAAACCTATCATTATTAAAAATGCCAAAGCTAAAATTTTAATGCTTGGATATTTTTCTACAAAATCTGCAATTGGTTTAGAAGCAAAAAGCATTACTAATACTGCAATAATAACAGCAATAATCATAATCTCTATATCTTGAGCAATACCCACAGCAGTAATAACACTATCTAGAGAAAATACTATATCTATCACAGCTATTTCAGCAACTACAATCCAAAGTTTATTGCTGATTTTTATATTACTTTGACTTTCCTCTTGATGTGTTATACTTTCTTTGATTTCTTTGATAGATTTAACTATCAAAAACAATCCTCCAAGCAAAAGCACCAAATCCCTACCTGAAATTTCATTCCCTAATATACTAAATAAAGGTGTGACAAGCTTCATAACCCAAAACAAAGACAATAACAATAAAATTCTAGTAATCATCGCAAAAGCAAGGCCTAAAACTCTACCCTTATCTCTATGCTCTGGTGGTAATTTAGAAACCAAAATAGCCAAGAAAATGATATTATCAATCCCTAGCACAATCTCTAAAGCTGTAAGAGTAAGCAATACCACCCAAGCATCTACACTAAAAATCCACTCAAACATTTACCTTCCTTAAACAAAAAGCGTAATTATAATGATAAAAAATTAATCATTTTCAAAAATTTCAACAATAGTTGCAGGTAAAATTTCATACTCTAATTTATGAATTTTATCTTCAAATTCTTCAAAGCTTAGTTTAGCTTTTTCAAACGCCTTTTGAGCAATGATTTTACCACCATCAAGCTCTTCATTAACCCAATGCACGCTAACACCCGCAACTTTCATATCGCTCTCATAACTTTCTTTGATAGCATGAGCACCTTTAAATAAAGGAAGCAAAGAAGGATGAAGATTAATAGCTTTTATATTTTGAGTGAAAATAGGACTTAAAATTCGCATAAATCCTGCTAAGATGGTCAGATCTGCTTGACTTTCTTTTATAATTTTTACTAACTCTGCGTCAAATTCTTCTCTTGAAGTAAATTTTTTATGCTCTATGATTTGAGTATTAAGGTTATATTTTAAAGCTCTTTGTATACCATAAGCTTCTTTTTTATTGCACACACATAAAACCACTTCAAAGGTATTTTTACCAAAAGTTTTTTTATGTAATTTTTCTAAAATATTTTCCAAATTACTTCCATTGCCACTAAATAAAATTGCTAATTTTATAAGCATTTTAACCCCTTTATCAATTTTAAAGCATCAAAACTAATTTTGTTTTTCTTATAATTTTTAGCTACTAAAGCATGAGCTAATGCTGCATTTTTAGCAGCCTCTAAAGCATTAAATTTAGCTCCAAGCAAAGCTGCTATCATACCACTTAACACATCCCCACTTCCACCTTTTGCTAAAGCTTCATTGCCACAATTTACTATAAAAAATTTTTCTTTTTGAGCGATGATAGAATTGGCCCCTTTTAATACCAAAACACATTGAAATTTAGAACTAAACTTTCTTGCATAAAAAAAGCGTTTGTTTTGAATTTCTTCTACGCTTATATCCTCATTAAAACAAAGTTTTAAAAGCATACAAAATTCTTTAGGATGAGGGGTTAAAACAACATCTTCTCTAGCAAGATATGAAAGTAAATTTTCACTTTGAAAGCAATTTGCGTCTAAGACTAAAGGAATGTTTTTTAATCTTTCATCTTTTAAAATACTTAAATCATCAAGTCCCATACCTATAGCAGCCGCATTTATTTTGCTTTCAATATCATCTTTTAGCATAATCAAAGGTGAAAAACTTTCTTTAGCCACTAAAGATACAAGTCCTGCTCCAAATTCTAAAGCACCGAGTCCAGCTAGAGTACCTGCACTTTTATTTGCAAAAATATAAATATGGCCAAAATCGCCTTTATTTGAGTTAATCTTTTTTGTAATAAGTTTTAAATCTTTTTTTTCTAGTAAAAAACTTGAAGTATTTTGCATATAAGGTTTTAAACCCAAATTTGCAATTTTAATTTTACCTGCAAATTCTTTTGCAAAATCTTCTAATAAAATTTCTTTAATCACTCCCATGCAAAGAGTGTAATCAGCCTTAAAACATAGCTCTTGTCCAAGCCCGCTAGGAACATCACAAGCTATTTTTAAAGCCTTACTTTTAGCAATTTTTTTAAAAATTCTTTGCAAATTTTCATCTAAAGCTTTATTTAAACCACTCCCAAAAACACAATCAACAATGATGTCAAAATCTTTAAATTTAGGTTCTTTTTTAAAAAATTTAAAACCTATATTTTTTAAAATTTGCTCTTGCTTGATAAACATTGTATTTTTTTTATATGGCATAACAAAAGCAAAAGCTTTTTTTAAATGCCTTATAGCCACAAGTCCATCAGCTCCATTTCCACCAGTACCGAGCAAAAATAAAATTTTGGCATTTTTTATGTTTTTACTTTTTTTCTTAATGAAATTTGCAAGCTCTATGCCTGCATTTTCCATCATCAAAAGCTCATCTAAACCTTTTTCAATAAGCTTTTTTTCATAAGAAATATTATCTTTAAATACTGCTTTCATCGCTCATCTCACATTTTATAAATTTTTGAGTTTTAGCGCCTAGCTCTTTAAGCTTTATCACTCTTGAAGCGATATTTCCACTTCCATGGGTAAGCTTTGTTTGCATATTATCTACATTTGTGTTTAATCTTTTAACATTTTCTTTGATTTTTTCAAAATCATCCAAAACGCCTGCAAATTTATCATGAAATTTACCCAGTTCATCAAAAGCTTTTAAGATATTTTCATTACTTTGTATATTTTTCCATGAAATATTTATAGTATTTAATGCCATAAAAAGAGTGTTTGGTGTAGTTAAATAAACCTTTTTTTTATAAGCGTATTGATAAATTTCAAGATCTACATTTAAAATCAAATCTAGAATATTTTGATAAGGTATAAAAAGCAAAACAAACTCATAAGTGTGTTTATCATACTGCATATAAGGCTTTTTAGCTAACTCATCAATTCTTGATTTTAGATTATAAGCTAAATCAAGACAGGTATTTTTACTAATATCTTCAAAAGCAAAATCACTTGGTAGAGAAAATTTTGCATCTATAACTATACTTTTTTGTTTATCTAAAAACACAACCGCATCAGGAATGTAAGTTTTACCCTCATCTTGAAATCTCTCTTGCAATTTATACTGCACACCCTCTACTAAACCGCTATTTTCTAAAACTGATTTTAGTTGCAATTCTGCAAAATTACCACGAATTTTTTTATCTCCTTTTAAAATTTTAGCTAGCTTATCTGCATTTTCTCCCATATTTTGACTAAATTTAAACATATGATCAATTTGTGTTTTAATGCTAACTTCATTTTGACTGAGTTTTTCACTATATTCTTTAACACTTTTTTTCACAGGCAAGAAAATTTCTTCTAAGATTTTTTTTGTATCTTCATTGAGCATAAGTTTGTTTTGATTTAAAATACTAGCATTTTGTTTTTGAAAATTTTGCTCTAGCTCTTGTTTTAATCCCGCCAAACTTTGTTTATATTTTTCTTCTAATTTTATTAAGGTTTGAGTGTATTCTTCTTTTAAATTTGCACGCTCTTTTAAATGCATATTTAAAAGTTCTTGTTGAGTTTGTTCTTTTTGTGCTAATTTTGCCTCTAAAGCTTCATTTTTAGATAAATACGATATTTTTTCATCTAAAAGTTTGGAATTTTTTTCCATAAGTGCAGTTTTTTCAAACTCTAAATTAGAAAGTTGATTTTGCAAAGTCATATTGTTTTGATTTAAAAATTCTAACTTTACTTTTTCTTTCTGACTTTTAAATACCACCCATACAAAAGCTAAAATTACAACAGCCAAAAAAGCTATTAAGATATTTTCCATTTTTAAGCCTTTGCTTTTTCAAGGAAATAAATATTTTTCTCATTTGCTTCTTTAAATTGTTTCATCTTTGGTAAAAGTTCTTTCATCAAAGCTTTGAAATTTTTAAAGCCGAAATTTTGTGGAATAAAATTTGCATGTTTTCTGTTCATATTGGTACGAATTTGAGCATATTCTGCGCGACCTTTTTCTTCTATCAAAGCCTCTGCGATATTGATTAAATCTTTGATATATTCTTTTTCAATTATGACTTTTGTTTTTGATTTATCTTGATCTAAATAAAAGAATTCACTAAAGGAATTCACATAAGATTTTACAGCTTGCTTTAAACCCATGCCTATAACTTGTTTTTTATTTTCTTTTAGCTTCTGTATCAAACTAGTATAATCACTATCGCTTGATACAATAACAAAAATATCAATATCTTTTTCATAAAAAACACTCATAATATCAGTAATTAAATACATATCACTTGAATTTTTATTAGCTAAAAAATTAAATTGTTGCATAGCAATGATAGAATATTGTGCGATTTGTTCTTTCCAATTTTGTATATTTTTTTGAGTCCAATCTCCATAAATTCGCTTTATAACAATTTCTCCATAATCAGAAGCAATACCAAAAATCGATTTTGCGTATTTTGAAGGAATATTTTCCGCATCTATAAAAATTGCTATGCTTTTATTTTCCATTTTTGCTCCTAAATATTTCTCATTCTAAAACTTAATGCTTTTAAAATATGAGTTTTTAAAATCAACTCACTTTGCTCTAAATCTGCAATGGTTCTTGCTACTTTTATAGTTTTATTTACCCCTCTTTGAGAAAGATTATATGAATTTATAGCCTTTTGCAAAATTTCATTAGCAGAAGACTCTAAAATACAAAATTGTTTCATCTGCTCATCATTTAATTTAGCATTAAACTCTTCTTGCTGTCTTTGTTTTTGAAATAAAAATCCTTTAAATACCATCTCGCTCATTTGCTCTGATGTTAAACTCATTTTATCCTTATATGAAATTTCATCCATAGCTACATAAAGATCAATTCTGTCTAAAATTGGAGATGAAATTTTGTTTTTATATTTTTTTATTTCTATTTCTTGACAACGACAATTTTGATTTTTAGAAAATAAATTTCCACAAGGACAAGGATTTTGCGCACAAGCAAATAAAAATTTAGTTTCATAAATCACTTTGGTATTAACTCTTGAAATAAGAATTTTAAAATCCTCTAATGGCTCCCTTAAACTTTCTATGATTTGTTTTGAAAAATGAGGAAACTCATCAAAAAATAAAACTCCTCCATTTGCAAGTGCTATTTCTCCTATCTTGGCATTTTTAGTTCCTCCGCCAAAAATACTAGCTCTAGTACTTGTATGATGAGGACTTCTAAAAACCCTACTAGCGCTAAAATCATCATCTAAAGAATTTAATGACTTATAAGCGTTTTGAGCTAAAATTTCTTTCAAGCTTTGCGGTGGCATGATAAAAGGAAGTCTTTTAGCACACATACTTTTACCGCTACCTGGACTACCTTCAAATAAAATATTATGCATTCCTAAAGCTGCTATTATACAAGCAAATTTAGCATTTTCTTGGCCTTTAACTTCCTTAAAATCATAAGGAAAGCTAGTGTTTTTTATATATTTTTCCCCATTAAATTTTATAGCATTTTCAAATAAAGGATGCGCATTGCATATATGATAATTCTCATATTTTTTTTCTTTAAAAAAATCTACAGCCTGGGCTAAATTTTCTAAAGCATAAATTGTTAAATTAGGTATCATTGAAGCTTTTTGTGCTATGGCTTTTGGCACTACTACTTTGGCATTTTGTATTTTTGTACTTAAAAAAAGCAAGATAGAAAATAAACTAGCAGTGCTTTTTATACTCCCATCTAATCCAAGTTCTCCAAAAACAAAAAAATCATCTAAAATTTCTTTTTGAAATAAAATCAAAATTGCAATAGCTAAGTCAAAATGAGAACCATTTTTAGGAATATCCGAAGGACTTAAGTTGATAGTAATTTTTTGTGCCGGAAAGCTAAAATTCTGACTTAACAAAGTTGCTTTAATTCTTTCAGTGCTTTCTTTGATGGTAGAGTTTGCAAGACCCACTATGCTAAAGCCTGGCAAGCCTCTTGTGAAAGTTGATTCTACATCGATGATATCAAGTTCTGTAGAAAAACTTGCACATTTTAGCTTTTTCATTTATTCTTTTTGGATTTTTTCTTAAAGTCTTTATCAAATTTTTGACGCTTTAAAAAAGAAAGTTTTTCTATAAATAAATGTCCATCAAGATGATCAACTTCATGTTGGATAGCCACTGCTAAAAAATCATGCGCTTGCAAACTTTGTGGCTTTCCAAACCTATCTTGATAGTCAAGTTGTATATTTTTATAACGCATTACATCTTCATAAAAACCTGGTATACTTAAACAACCCTCATTACAAGAAATTCTTTCATCATCTAAAGGTGTTATAATGGGATTGATGATTTCTAAAAGAGTTTGCTTGTCTTCTTTTTGCTCACCTTCTTCATCACCAATATCTACAAGCAAAGCTCTAATTGGCACATCAACTTGGATAGCTGCCAAACCCACACCTTTATTAGCTATCATTGTTTCATACATATCATCTAAAAGTATATGTAAATCTTTATCAAAATTTTCTACTTTTTTTGATTCTAAAAATAATCTTGGATTAGGATAGGTAATTATCTTTCTTATCATTTTTCTTTTTCCACTATTACAAAAGGTTCTAAATTTTTTCCCGAGTCTTTTAAAGCTTCAATGCATTTTTCTATTAATTCTTCACCTTTGCTGTCACTATTAACTGCACTAATAGCAACCTCCACATCTGCCTCTATTTCTTTATCTGCTAAGAAAAAATTTGAATTTTCTAAGGATTCTAAAATTTTATTGCATATTTCTTGTGCTTTTTCTAAATTAGTATGAGAGATCATTATAGCAAAAATATTATTTCCACAATGTGCTACTATATCACTTGAAGAAACATTTTTACTAAAAATTTTACAAACACTTTTTAAAAAGGCATTTTTCTCTTTTTGAGTATAAGTTTGCTCTAAAATTTCCTCTTTTACTCTAAAGAATATCAAAGAGGTATAATAATTATATTTAGCATTACTCTCTATGCTTTTTTCCAAATTTTCTAAAAAATATTTTTTATTAAAAACTCCAAATTTAGAGTCAAAATCACTCTGCTCTTCTATATGTTTATAAGTCTGTCTAACCTCATCAAAATTTTCTTTAATCTCATCTGAATACTTATCTAAAATGCTAGAAAATCTTGAAAGGTCTGTTTCAAGGGCATGGATTACATTAGAAACAGCTAAATTTCCTGTACTAATAGCAAGTTCTGAATTACGCCTTTTTAGCATATCTTTAACTGTTTCAAGATGCCTATAAATCATGGCAATATATTGCAATAATGCCGAAGTAGAATTAAAACTTTTCTTTATTTCTTGTTCTATATTTGCACGCTTAAGACCATCATCATTTTGCTCAAATTCCATAATCTCACCAACTTTTTTCTTAAAAGCTCCTGGACGCTCTTCAAGCATTTTTTGAAAATAAACCCCATAATTAGTAGGAGTTGGAGGCACATTATCTTTTACAAGTTCAGTTAAAATAGATTTCGCAAATTTCTCAAATTCGCCTCCACTAATTTTTTGAATTTTTGGAGCTTCTTTGGCTGGAGTTGGATCGCTATTTAAATTTAAATCAGCAAATAAATCATCATCTAGCATTGCTTTGTTTCCTTATTTAAAACTTTTTTCCAAAACCTTATCTATTAAACCATATTCCTTAGCCTCTATAGCACTCATAAAAAAATCTCTATCGGTATCTTTTTCTATTTTAGAAAGTTTTTGCTTAGTATTTTTTGCCAAAATATCATTTAAAATCGCTTTTAATCTTAGAATTTCTTTTGCCTGAATTTCTATATCTGTTGCTTGTCCTCTTGCACCACCTAGTGGTTGGTGGATCATAATTCTTGAATTTGGCAGAGCAAATCTTTTCCCTGGAGTACCACAACTAAGCAAAAATGCACCCATAGAAGCAGCTTGACCAATACAAATAGTACTTACATCAGCTTTAATATAATTCATCGTATCATAAATACTAAATCCACTTGTCACAACCCCGCCTGGTGAGTTAATATAAAGATAAATATCTTTTTGAGGATCTTCAGCTTCTAAAAACAAAAGCTGTGCCACGATAGAAGCAGCAAGATCATCATTGATCTCGCCACTTAGCATGATAATCCTATCTTTTAAAAGTCTTGAGTATATATCATAACTTCTTTCGCCTCTGCTTGTTTTTTCAACTACATAGGGTATATATGAACTCATTATTTTTCACTTTCTTTTTCGGTTTTCTTTTTATCATTTTTTTTAAAAATATCAGCAAAAAGTTTTTCTTCAATTAAAGACATTTTAATGGCAGGTAATGCACCTTGCTTTTTATAATTATCTAAATGTTCTTGTGGGTTAAAACCATATCTATAAGCTTCAAAATAAATTGCTTGGATTAATTCCTGATCGCTTACTGTAACATTTCTAAGTTTTGCTAGCTCATCTATAATGAAAGTTAATTTTACGCTTTTTTGCGCATCTTCTTTGAAACTCTCTCTTTTTTCTTTATATTTAGCCTCATCTTTAAATTCTTTTAATTCCTCTTCGCTTAAAGTTCTTAAAGAGCTTCTAAATTGCATATCTGTTTCTTGCTCTACTATATTTCTTGGTAAAACAAAGTCAAACTTAGCTACTAAAGCTTCTGCAAATTGATTTTTAAGCTCATCATTAATAAGTTTAAAGATTTTTTCATTTTTTAGTTGTTCTTTTAATTTTGCGTCTAATTTTTCAACACTTGGCTCTTTTTCTTCAGGAAGTAAGTTTTTTAAAAGCTCTTCATTTAATTCAGGTAATTTAAGTTCTTGAATTTCATGAATTTTTACTTTAAATACCGCATCTTTTCCTGCTAAATGTGCTGCACCATATTCTTTTGGAAAAGTTACATTAATATCTTTTTCTTCACCTGCTTTTAAACCAATCATACCTTCTTCAAATCCTGGTATGAATTGTTTTGAACCAATCTCTAAAACATAATTTTGAGCTTTTCCACCATCAAAAGCTTTACCATCAACAAAACCTTCAAAATCAAATTTAGCAAAATCGCCTTCTTTTAAAGCTCTTGCTTCTTTAATCGCTTCAGGAGTAGCAAATCTTTTTAATAATTCTTCTTTTTTTGCATCAATTTCTTTTTGAGTTACTTTTGGTGTATTATAAGTTGGAATTAGTTCTTCATATCCATCTAATTTTACTTCTGGCTTAAAAGATAATACCATTTGAGCTTCAATATCGCCATCTTTTCTATCAAATTTTTCAAAATATGGCTCACCTACTAAATCTTTAGCCTCTTTTTTAACTTCTTTTAAAGCACCATCTACAGCATTTCTTAAAAGATCTTGCTCCGCATCTCTTGTAAGCTCTTTTTTATATCTTTTAAGTATAGCAGCAACAGGAACTTTTCCTGCTCTAAAACCATCCATTTTCATAGTTTTAGACGCTTTTTTAGCTAATTTTTCAACTTCTGCTTTAATAGCTCCTTGAGCAATTTTCACAGTAGCATTTGCATTTGCAAAATCAATTAGTTTTGCTGTAACTTCCATAATATTTTCCCTTTTTAAATAAAATTTCTTGATAATATACCAAAATTTTCCTTATCACTTTATATAAAAATAAAAATATGTTAAAATTTTAATTTTTGATGGAGAAAAAATGCAAGAAAAATTTGAACAATCAGTAAAAAATATGTTAGAAATTATCGGGGAAAATCCGCAAAGAGAAGGACTTTTAAAAACCCCTACAAGAGTTTTTAAAGCTTTTGAATTTTTAAATAGTGGTTATAAACAAGATCCAAAACAAATACTAAATGATGCCTTATTTGAAAGCTCAAACAACGAAATGGTTTTAGTAAGAGATATAGAATTTTATAGTCTTTGCGAGCATCATCTTTTACCTTTTTTTGGGCGCGTACATGTTGCGTATATACCGGATAAAAAAGTCGTAGGTCTTAGTAAAATTCCACGCCTTGTGGAAGTTTTTGCAAGACGCTTGCAAATTCAAGAACAACTCACAGAACAAATCGCAGAATCTTTAATGGAACATGTAGGTGCAAAAGGTGTTGGAGTAGTTATTGAAGCAAGACACATGTGTGTTGAAATGCGTGGGGTGCAAAAAGCAAATTCTACTACTAGCACTTCAGCACTAAGAGGTAGCTTTTTAAAAAGTGAAAAAACAAGAAAAGAATTTTTCACTTTAATTAACTCGGCAAAACAGGTTAGATTTTAATGGGTTTAGAAAAACTTCGTAGTAAAATTGCTTCACAAAATCTTGCTAGTGTTTTTGGTCAGATTACTAAAATTTCAAGTACTAGTATAGAAATAAATGGCTTAAAAACTAGCATAGGTGATATCATTAAAATAGTTTCTAGTGAAGATGAGAGTAAAGAAGCTATGGCTATGGTGGTAGAAGTAGATGAAAATTTAAGCTATTTGAGTCCTTTTGGTTTTGTGGAAGGTTTTAAAATAGGCGATCGTGCTTTTATTAACGATGCAGGTATGCAAATAGGAGTTAGTGATGAACTTTTAGGAAGAGTAGTCGATCCTTTTATGCGACCAAAAGATGGTAAAGGACCTATTGAGGCAAGTAAATTTATGCCTATTATGCGAGCACCTATTGATGCAATGAAGCGAGGTTTGATAGAAGAAGTTTTTCCAGTAGGTGTTAAAACAATAGATGCACTTTTAACTTGCGGGGTAGGACAAAAGCTTGGGATTTTTGCAGGAAGTGGGGTTGGTAAATCAACTCTTATGGGTATGATAGTGAAAAATTCCAAAGCTCCTATTAAAGTTATAGCTTTAATAGGAGAGCGCGGTAGAGAAATTCCTGAATTTATACAAAAAAATCTTGGTGGTAAACTTGATGATACTGTCATCATCGTTGCAACAAGTGATGATAGCGCGCTGATGAGAAAATACGGAGCATTTTGTGCTATGAGTGTGGCTGAATATTTTAAAGAACAAGGTAAAGATGTGTTATTTATCATGGATAGCGTAACGCGTTTTGCTATGGCTCAAAGAGAAATAGGTCTTGCCCTAGGTGAACCACCTACAACAAAAGGTTATCCGCCAAGCGTTTTAAGTCTTTTACCTCAGCTTATGGAAAGAACAGGAAAGGAAGAAGGTAAAGGCACCATAACAGCTTTTTTACCGTGTTGGTTGATGGGGATGATATGAGTGATCCAATAGCTGATCAAAGCAGATCTATCCTAGATGGGCATATAGTGCTTAGTCGCGAACTCACTGACTTTGGAATTTATCCACCTATAAATATACAAAATTCAGCCTCAAGGGTTATGGGGGATATTATCAGTGATGAACATAAGCTAGCTGCTAGAAAATTTAAGCGTTTAAATTCTTTGCTTAAAGAAAATGAAGTGCTATTGCGTATTGGTGCTTATCAAAAAGGCACCGATAAAGAACTCGATCAAGCTATTGCTAAAAAAGATTTTATGCAGCAATTTTTAAGTCAAAATCCTGAAGAAAGTTTTGAATTTGAAGATACGATTAATATGCTTAAGATGATTGATACATAATAGTTGGAATATTTTTTGCTTTTTTTGATAAAAAAGTCATGAAAAAAGGATAGATCATGTCAAATATAGCATTTTTAGATCATCAACAAAGCTTAGGTTTAAAATATACCGATATTTGTCAAAATATTTTTGAAAGAGAAATTTTTACACATATGTTTTTAGAATGCATAAGTTTTGTTTTACTAGAAGATAAAGCAAAATTAAAATATTTAAAAATTATCGCTTCAAAAGAAGATTTTATAATCGAATTTAAAATCAATAATCAAAAAAAATCTTTTATTATTAATAATAAAAAAGTTCTAAATGAAGAATTCAGTGCAAAAAGAATGACTCAAGATGAATATGAAAGAGAAGTGGCGAGAATTTATCAAATCGAAAGATATTTAAAAGCCCAAAATAATCTTCAAAATTTTTCTAATGAAATTAGCACTACAATGAAAAATCTTTTTAAAGATATGGATGAATTTAAAAATTATATCGATATGCTTGAAGCAAAAGAAAACACCCACAATCATTACTTATCAAAAATTTATAATATAGCTTAATATTTACCAAACTTTGCCGATAATACCTTTGATCCAAACAAAAGGAGTATGTTATGGGCGAAGTTACAAACAATCAAGCAAACTTAATGCTTAACATTGCAACTACTATGATGAAAAAAACCATAGAAGTTAATGAAAATGCAGTAATGCAAGTACTTGAAGGCGTAAATGCAAACCCTGCTCCAACTACTACTCCTACTGCTAGTTCAGGATTACTTGACATTTACGCTTAAAATTTTTCTCTTCAATTCAAAAATTTTGGCATAGCTTTTGCTTTTTAAAAGTTAAGCAATATTTTTGAAGAGAAGAGTTATGTTTGTAAATTCTAATGTTAATCCGTATCAGAATTTTGCAAATTATCCTTTTGCAAAAACTGGACACATAGAAGAAAAAAAAGAAAATACTAATATTAAAAGTGATTTACTTGATATCAATGGTTCTAATTTAGACTATAAAATTACTTATGCAAGTGAATTTGGTTTTAGAATCAATGAGCAAGGTTTTTTTGAAAAAGATCTTAATAAAGCAGCTGCTTTGCCTCTTGATTATGATATTAATATAAAAAGTATAAGAGAAATTTCAAAACAACTTATAAAGCTTGATGAGAATTTAAATTATAACAAAATAGATTTACCAAGACTTTTAAACACTTATCACAACACATTAAAAACTATAAATCCACAGTTTCAAAACAATGACAATGATTTTTTAAGTAAAGCTCAAATTTCAGAGTTAAATCAAGGTTATAGTTATACTTATGAGGGTAAAATTTTAAAAGTTTATGAAAATGCTAAAAATTTACAAAATGCAAAAGAATCAAATAAAAATTTAAACACCTTAATGCTTGATAATAAAATAGGTGATTTTGCGTTTAACGCAAGCATAGAAAATACAGCTAGTAATCCTGTTATCAAACCTTATTTAAATAAACAAGGGGAGGTTTCTAAAAGTGGATTGCTGCTCAATTATATTTATCATGATTTAAAAGAACAAAATCACAATAAAGCTAATTTTTTTCTATCGCCTATTGAGTTGGATATGTCCTCTAGTGTAAATTTTCAAAAACTCATGAGAGGTCAAATGAGTATGCAAGATTATATTAATGAAAACAACAAAGAAAAAATGAGTTTTGATTTATATTTATATATCAATGGAGTAGATAAAAACAACACTTCAGAAGATAAGCTTTCAGTTTTCTTTCAACAATATATTAACTATCAACATAGCATTAACATGAAAGAATTTGCCAATTCAAGTTCTATTTATAGTCTTTATAGCGAGCAAGTTAGTAAAGAAATTGAAGTTTTAAAAGAAGAATTCAATCAAAACAATCCTAATATTGATCTTGAAAAAATCAATACTCAAAAAGAACTTTTAGATACTCAATTTTTAGAAAATAGAAAAAAACAAGCTAGTATTAACAAAATTTTACATTCTTATTTAAATGCTATGGCTTAACTTGTGCTAAAATAATAATGTAAATTATTACACAAGTTAAAAACTTACTTGATTTAATATTAAATTTAATATTTTAGTGTATATTAACAAAAAAGATAAAAATTATCCTAATTAAAGGAGTATAATTTGAAAGTATATTTAGATAACAACGCAACAACACAACTTGCACCAGAAGCTTACGAGCTTATGAAGCCTTTTTTAAAAGAGCATTTTGGAAACCCAAATAGCCTTCATCAATGGGGTAGTGCAACCCATCCTGCCTTAAAAGAAGCTATGGATAAACTTTATATAGGTGTAGGAGCAAGTGATTTAGATGATATTATTATCACTTCCTGTGCTACAGAAAGTATCAATTGGGTGTTAAAAGGTGTGTATTTTGATAAAATTTTAAATAACGATAGAAATGAAGTAATTATTTCTAGCGTGGAACATCCCGCAGTAGCTGCTAGTGCTATGTTTTTAAAATCTTTAGGGGTAAAAGTTATAGAACTTGGTGTTGATCATGAGGGTGTTTCTAGCGTAAAAGATTTAAAAGAAGTTATTTCAGATAAAACTGCCCTAGTGAGTATTATGTGGGCAAATAATGAAACTGGTATGATTTTTCCTATAGAAGAAATGGCTCAAATTGCTCATGAATATGGAGCATTATTTCATACTGATGCAACTCAAGCTGTTGGGAAAATCAAAGTTAATTTTGCAAAAGCTGGAGTTGATTTTGCTTCATTTTCTGCACATAAATTCCATGGTCCAAAAGGAGTTGGTGGGCTTTATATTAAAAAAGATATAGAACTAACTCCACTTTTACATGGTGGTGAGCATATGGGTGGTAGAAGAAGTGGAACTTTAAATGTGCCATATATTATAGCAATGGCAGAAGCTTTAAGAATTGCAAATACTATGCTTGACTTTGAAAATTCACACATTAGAAGATTAAGAGATAAATTAGAAGATTTAATTTTAGCTATGCCTGATACAAGTGTAGTTGGAAATAGATCAAGAAGGGTTCCTAATACCATCTTAGCAAGTATTAAAGGTGTAGAAGGCGAAGCTATGCTTTGGGATTTAAACAAAAATGGTATAGCAGCAAGCACTGGTTCAGCCTGTGCTAGCGAAGCACTTGAGAGCAATCCTATCATGGAAGCAATTGGTGCTGAAAATGATTTAGCTCATACTGCTCTAAGACTTTCTTTATCAAGATTTAACACAGAAGATGAAATTGATTATGCAGCAGAGCAAATAAAAAAAGCAACGCAAAGACTTAGAGCAATCTCAAGTACTTATGCATATAAGCCTGAAAATATTTAAAGGATAAAAAATGGCAAAGAATAATTTAATTGGCGGATCAATTTGGGATGAGTATTCTCAAAAAGTACAAGATAGAATGAATAACCCTCAACATATGGGCGAATTTACACAAGAAGATGCACAAAAAGCAAATGCAAAACTTATTATTGCAGATTTTGGAGCTGAAAGCTGTGGTGATGCAGTTAGACTTTATTGGCTAGTGGATGAAAAAACAGATAAAATCATTGATGCTAAATTTAAAAGCTTTGGCTGTGGAACAGCAATAGCAAGTAGTGATACTATGGTTGATCTTTGCATAGGTAAAACCGTGGATGAAGCTGTTAAAATTACAAATTTAGATGTTGAATTTGCTATGAGAGATAATCCGCAAACTCCTGCGGTTCCACCTCAAAAAATGCATTGTTCGGTTATGGCTTATGATGTTATCAAACAAGCAGCAGCACATTATAAAGGAGTCAATCCTGAAGACTTTGAAGATCAAATTATAGTTTGTGAATGTGCTAGGGTAAGCCTTGGAACTATCAAAGAGGTAATTAAACTAAATGATTTACATACAGTAGAAGAAATCACACAATTTACAAAAGCAGGAGCTTTTTGTAAATCTTGTGTTAAACCTGGAGGACATGAGAAAAAAGATTATTACCTTATAGATATTTTAGCTGAAACTAGAGCTGAAATGGAAAGAGAGAGATTAAAAGATCAAAGTAAAGCAGATATTGCTTTTGATGATATGACCATGGTTAAACAATTAAAAGCAGTAGAGGCTGTTTTAGATAGCGATGTGCGTCCGATGCTACACGGAGATGGTGGGGATTTGGAAGTAATTGATATACAAAAAAGTGAAAGTAAAAATATAGATGTATATATACGCTATCTTGGAGCTTGCAGTGGTTGCTCAAGCGGAAGTGGCGCAACTTTATATGCCATAGAAAATATCTTACAAGAAGAACTTAGTCCAAATATACGCGTTATACCTGTTTAAGCAGTTTTTCTGCTTAAACTTTTAAATTTCAAGCCTTTTTATGTTAAAATAACGCATTAATTAAAAATTTAAAAAGGCTATTTATATGCAAAGACTTCAAACCTTTGTTAAAAGCGAAACTTTTCCGGGTGTTTTGCTAATATTTTTCACTTTACTTGCATTAATTTTACAAAACAGCTCTTTAACAGATCAATACACCAACTTTTTAAATATTCCTTTTGGGTTTCAAGCAGGAAGTTTAGAAATTTTCAAACCTTTGCTTTTATGGATTAATGATGGACTTATTGCGATTTTTTTCTTTGCCATAGGGCTTGAATTAAAGTATGAAGTAACAAGAGGACAGCTAAATAGTATAAAAGCTATGTCTTTACCTGTATTTGCTGCACTTGGTGGTATGATAGTACCTGCATTGATTTTTGCATTTTTTAATTATAAAGATGCTTTTGCTTTGCAAGGTTGGGCTATACCAACAGCAACTGATGTGGCTTTTGCAGTAGGAATTTTAATGCTTTTAGGTAAAAAAGTACCTACTTCATTAAAATTATTCTTGCTTTCCTTGGCTATTTTTGATGATTTGGGTGCGATTATTGTGATTGCTTTATTTTACACAAGCGAGCTTTCAGTATTTGCTATGATTGCTGCTTTGGTATGTATATTAGCACTTTATTTATTAAATCATTTTCATGTTACTAAAAAATCCTTTTATATCATTATAGCTATAGTATTTTGGATAAGCATGCTAAAAAGTGGAGTGCATGCAACTTTAGCGGGTGTGATTACTGCTTTGTTTATACCACTTGAAACAAAAAATGGAAAATCTTTTTTAAAAGAAATCGAACATGATTTAGCACCTTGGGTAAGTTATTTTATTTTACCTATTTTTGCCTTTGCAAATGCAGGTGTTGATTTAAAAGATATGGATCCAAGCTTTATGTTTTCTTCGGTTAGCTTAGGTATTATTTTAGGTTTATTTTTAGGAAAACAAATAGGTGTCTTTTTATTTTCATATATTAGTATAAAACTAGGCTTAGCAAAACTTCCGCAAAATGTTAATTTCAAACAGCTCTATGGGGTTTGCATACTCACAGGTATAGGTTTTACCATGAGCTTTTTTATAGATGGCTTAGCTTATCAAAATAGTGATATTTTTGCATATTCGGACAAGCTTGCTATTTTAATAGCCTCTTTGTTAAGTGCTGTGATTGGCTATGTTTATTTAAAACTCATTTATAGTTTCAAAAAATGAAATTTAAAAACCTCCAAAGCTTTTTATCTCTTGAAATTTTAGGAGGATTGTTGCTTTTAATAGCAACAATCTTTGCCCTACTACTTAAAAATAGTCCTTACGGGCAACATTATATGGACTTTTTAAGTGTAGAAATGGGTATAAAAATAGGAGCTTGGGAGCTTTTTAAACCTTCTTTGTTATGGATTAATGATGGGCTGATTGCAATTTTTTTCTTTGCAATAGGACTTGAATTAAAAAAAGAATTTGTTCAAGGAGAATTTAAAACTCTTAGCAATATTACTCTACCCTTAATAGCTGCTATAGGTGGTATAGTAGTACCTGCTTTGATATTTTGTGCTATTAATTTTAATGATACTTATGTTTTAAAAGGTTGGGCTATACCAACAGCAACTGACACTGCATTTGCTCTAGTTATACTTGCAATGCTAAAACAACGCATACCAAGCTCTTTAAAAATATTTTTAGTTTCTTTGGCGATTTTTGATGATGTAGGAGCTATTTTAATCATTGCTATTTTTTATACAGGTGAGCTTTCAACTTTGGCTTTTTTTGTTGCCTTTTGCTGCATTGTTGGCTTGTTTTTACTTAATCGCTTAGGTAATGAAAGAAAATCATTTTATTATATACTTGGTGCTCTGCTTTGGCTTAGTGTATTAAAAAGCGGAGTACATGCGACTTTAGCAGGTATTATTACTGCTTTATTCATTCCTGTATATACAAAAAACAATCATGCTTTATTAGAAGAAATTGAGCATGGGTTAAAATTTTGGATAGCTTTTATAATATTGCCACTTTTTGCTTTTGCAAACGCAGGAGTTGATCTTTCTAAAATAGAATTTCATATGCTTTTTAGTGGTGTAAGCATGGGTATATTTTTGGGACTTTTTGTTGGAAAACAACTAGGTGTATTTGGCTTTGCCTATATGGCGATTAAATTCAAACTTGCAAAACTACCAAAAGATGCAAATTTTAAACAACTCTATGGAGTTTGCATACTCACAGGTATAGGTTTTACCATGAGCTTTTTTATAGATGCTCTTGCTTATGAAGTGAGTGATATATTTAATTTTGTAGATAACTTTGCAATCTTACTAGCCTCATTAGCTTCTGGTGTATTTGGCTATTTTTACCTGCGTTTTATTAAATAATTAAGCTTTTTTTAAATTAAATAAGATATAATTTCATTTCTTATTTAATGTTTTGGCCCATTCGTCTAGCGGTTAGGACATCGCCCTTTCACGGCGGTAACACGAGTTCGAGTCTCGTATGGGTCACCACTCTTTTAGCTCCTAAATAAAAATAGCATAAACAATAGTTTCAATATTTAAGCTTAATATAAATTTAATATATCAAATATATATTCTAAAATAAAATATAAATAAATATTGCTTACTAGCAGAGCTCGCAGGGATTTTATAAAAACATTATAAATAACAAAACTTGCATTTTAAAATCTAAAAAATAAAATTAGCTTTCTTTATTTTCTCCATCTTTAAAAGAAAATATAGGCAAACTTAAACCATAATATATCGCTAAAAGTCTTGCTATAGTTCCTACAATCAATGAAGCAAGAATTACCCATAATTCATCTATGCCTAAAATATGCAATATATAATACAAAGCTCCTGTTAATATGGCCACACCTGCATAAATTTCTTTTTGAAATACAAGTGGTATCCTAGCACATAATATATCTCTTAATATCCCACCAAATACACCAGTAATCACAGCTGAACTCACAGCCACTATAAAACCATACCCCATTTCTATTGCAATTTGTGCACCTAAAACACTAAAAACAACCAAACCTATAGCATCTAAAATTAAAAAAAGTTTTTCAAGTCTTATAACATATTTAGCAATTTTTGTTGTAATCATAGCCGCAACACAAATCAAAATGACATATTCAGGAGTTTTAATCCAAGTTAATGGATGATGATCAAGTAAAATATCTCTGATAGAACCTCCACCAATAGCTGTTACCAAAGCTATAAATATCACTCCAAAAAGATCCATTTTGTGCCGTCCTGCAGCAATAGCCCCCGTCATTGCATCAACAGTAATTCCGATAATATAAAGTATAGTTAAAAGCATAATGAGTTAAAACCCTTGTTAAACAAGGGTTAATTTTTACTCACGATATTAATGATATTTTGAGCTACTTTTTTAGCAATAGGCTCAACAAATTCAGCAGGAGAAGTAAATCCTACGCAAGAGCAGTTAATCTCACCTAAAACATATTTATCTTTACCATTTTCATCTGTATCTAAGATAAAATCGGCAGTCCAAATTAAAGGAATATCGTAATTTCCAAGCTTTGAACGAATTTCTGGTAAGGTTGCTAAAAACCAATCTATCAATTCTTGCCAATCTTTTGGCTCATCATATCTATATTTTGCACCTGAAAAAAGTGTAGCAGAGAATGCATCAGCACCTTCTGCAGGCTTTTTATGCACTACATAAATTGGAGTATGATAAAGCATTAAAATTCTAATTTCACCTTCTTTAATACGCGGTAAAAAAGTCATATCTACAAGCATACCATTATCACCCACAATGTATTGCTCACAAAAATCCATAAATTCACCAAGCTCTCTTTCTTCTGTATGATTGTCTTTTGCTTCTGTGCATTTGATTTTTGCATTTAATGGCACACTTGTAGTCCCTGCTGGCAGTTCATCTATTAATCTCACACGCCAAATTCCCTCACCTGTTGAACCACGATTTTGCTTCAAAACCCTCTCGCCTTTTGCTAAGGTTTTTACAAAACTTTCTTTAAAAGTTTTAATATCATAATACGCATAAGTATCTTCAGGCACTAAAGCTGTTTTATTAAGCTTAGTAAGTGCATCTTTAGCGCCATATCCTATCATCGCATCAGGATGAGGCATACCTATAACACCATTTGCACAAAGTTTTCTTAACATATCAAAGTATTCATTTTCTTCTTTTAAATTTCCTGGGTTAATTCTAGAAACATAAGCATCAGCATTGTTTTTTACATATTCATAAATTTCGTCTTTTTTTTCAACCTCAAAAAAGATAACCTCAGCGTTCCAACCTTGCTCTTTTAAAGCATTTACCATAGGCATGGTGTCTTTTCTATGGCCATCTTCACCTTTATCGCTACCACCTCTAACTTCAAAAAATACGATATTTTTTTTCATATTGCTCCCTTTTTAAAGATATTTTATCATCATATCAAAATAAGTATTAAATTTTTATTTATTTTTTTCATAAATACATTGTAAATTTTGCAAATTTGAACTTGCATTTAAAAGTAAAGCATCGGCCATGCATATGGCTACCATAGCATTTACTACAACACTACCTCTTATACCCACACAAGGATCATGTCTACCTTTTAACTCATATATGATATTTTTTCCTTGAATATTTTGTGTTTGCTGGGGTAAAAATATAGAAGGGGTTGGTTTAAAATATGTTTTTATATCGATAAAATTTCCATTAGAAATTCCACCCAATATACCTCCGCTATGATTACTTAAAAATACTCCATCTTTTAACTCATCATTATTTTCGCTTCCATACATATAACTGCTTTGAATGCCACTTCCTATTTCTACAGCCTTAACTGCATTTACACCCATAATCGCATGAGCAAGTTTAGAATCAAGCTTATCATACAAAGGCTCACCTAAGCCTATGATAGGGTTTTTCACTCTAGTAAAAACTCTTGCACCTACGCTATTTTTAGCATTTTTAGCCTTTAAAATTTCATCTTTAAAGTTTTGCTCTAAATTTTTATCTAAAGCATAAATTTCACTATTTTTAGCATAATTAAAATCGAACTCATCATTACTAAGTTTGCTATCAATACTTCCTACCCCAAAAACTCCACTCATTATTTCTATATCAAACTCTTTTAAAAGCATACAAGCTAACGCCCCTGCTGCCACTCTTGCTACACTTTCTCTAGCGCTAGCTCTTCCACCACCTCTATAATCTCTAATGCCGTATTTGTGATAATAAGTAAAATCAGCATGTGCAGGACGAAACACATCTTTTTCATAATCTTTTGAGCGTGTATTTTCATTATGCACCAAAACACTTATAGGAGTTCCTGTTGTATAACCCTCAAAAACCCCGCTTAAAACTTGAGCTTTATCTTCTTCTTTTCTAGGAGTGCTAAATTTATTTTGACCTGGTTTTCTTTTATCTAACATTTCTTGCAAAAAATCAAAGTCAAACTTCACCCCTGCTGGCATACCATCTATCACACAACCTATAGCTTGACCATGAGATTCGCCAAAACTTGTAAATTTAAATCTTTTTCCAAAGCTATTCATAGTTTTCCTAATTTTTCAAGTGCTATTTTGGCACATTGTTGTTGGGCTTCTTTTTTACTACCTGCTATAGATCTTGCTACTTCTATACCTTGAATTTTTACTGCAATTTCAAATTGCTTTTTATGATCAGGTCCAAAAGCTTTCATCACTACATACTCGGGTGTGCCTGCCATATGTGCTTGTGTAATTTCTTGAAGTCTTGTTTTATAGTCTTTAAATAAACTTTGTGTATCAATATGCGGATAAACTTCATTGAGTAAATTTAATGCTATGTTTTTAGTTTTTTCAAAACCTATTTCTAAATACAAAGCTCCCATTAAAGCTTCAAAGGCATCAGAAAGTATAGAAGGTTTATTGCGTCCATCATTATTTTCTTCTGCAATAGACATAAAAATACATGTTCCAAGATCAAGTTTTTGTGCTAAGGTTGCAAAAGATTTTTCATTTACCAAAGCTGCCCTAAGCTTAGAAAGGTTTCCTTCTGAGTCTTTTTGGAATTTAAAAAACAAAAACTCCCCTACTACTAAATCCATTACAGCATCACCCAAAAACTCTAATCTTTCATTATTATAAGGCTTTTTATAGCTTTTATGTGTCAAAGCTTCGATGAGCAATTGCTCATTTTTAAAATGATAACTTAATCTTTCTTGGAGTTTTTTAAGCATTTATCAACCTTTCTTCTTGGAGTTTCAAAGCTGCATTTCTTGCTAGTTCATCACAACGCTCATTTAATTCATGGCCATTATGTGCTTTGATCCAAAAAGCAGTTATTTTATGATCTTTAGCAACATTTAAATACTCTTTCCAAAGATCAATATTTTTTTTACCTTTAAAATCTTTTTTTATCCAATCTTTAAGCCATTCATTAATACTTTGCACCATTAAATTTGAATCTGTGTATAATTTTACCTCGCATGGCTCTTTTAAAGCTTTCAAAGCTTGTATAATGGCCATTAACTCCATACGATTATTTGTTGTATTCTCACATGCCCCACTTTGTTCTTTTTGATGATTTTTATAAGTTAAAACATAAGCCCACCCTCCAAAACCAGGGTTATTTAAACACGATCCGTCTGTATAAATTTCAATATTTTTCAAGCTTTTACCTCATAATAAATCTCACATTTTCCAAATTCATAACAAAATGGACAATGATAAAAAAACAAAGGACTTTGATTTTTGCAATTATTACACACATAAGTAAAGCTAAGATTAGCACTTAGCTTATTATCATTTAAAATTTTTAAAATTTTTAGTTTATGATTTTTTATAGGAATAGATTTTGTACTTAAATTTTTTGCATAAAAAAACTCATGGTATTTTTCATCTTCAAGATTAAGTGGGCTTTTACATTCATTAAGTAAATCAATAACATTTTCAAATTTAGGCATTTGAGTAAGCTTATCTTTATAGTGTAAAAAACAAAATCTTAAAACATACTCATTATCTTTGCTAAAAATTAAAATTTCTTTAATCTTTTGCTCTTGCTCTTTAGAACTTGATTGAATTTTTAAAGCCTTTATCAAAGCTTTTTCTGCATATATATTTTCTCCAAGCTCAAACAAACATTCTAAAACATCTAAAACCTTATCATAATCTTTAAGTTTTAAATACACAATTTTTAAAAGTTTTAAGCTTTCTTTATTGCGTGCTTTAATTTTTAAAGCATTTAGCAAAGCTTCTACACTACGCTCTAAAAATCCTGCTTTTAGATAAACTTGTGCTAATGAAAAAAAGATAAATTCTTTTTGGTTAGCCTCATTTGTCTTTTGCAAAGCTATAAGATAAATTCCCACAGCTTTTTCAAATTCACCACTTTTGGTAAAAATTTGAGCTAGGAAATTTAAATTTTCTATACTTAAATTGGCATTTTTTAAAATCTGCTGATGGGTAGAATTGATTTCAAATTTTTTTACAAAACGATCAAGCTTGCTTTTTTGATCTTTGCTTGCAAAAAACCGCCATATATAATGTGAGCTAGCAACGATAAAAATCAAAGCCGTCAAAACAATAAGACCGAATAAAGGATCGCGGTATTCTACAAAGAAAAAATCCATAATCTTGCAACTTAACTTTCAAATTTATAACAATTATAGCTAAATGCTTATATAATTTTCTTTAAGGTTTAAATATGATAGAACAAGCAAGTATAGAACAACTTTTACAAAAAACAGATATTGTTGATATTATAGCTCATTATGTTGAAGTAAAAAAACAAGGTTCAGGCTATGTATGCGTTTGTCCTTTCCATGATGATAAAAATCCTAGCATGCATATTAATTCTATTAAAGGATTTTATCATTGTTTTGCATGTAAAGCTGGGGGCAATGTTTTTAAATTTGTAATGGATTATGAGAAATTAAACTTTGTTGAAGCGGTAGAAAAGGTTGCTTCGTGGAGTAATTTTTCACTTACTTACACCTCACAAAAACAGGATAATAAAAAATCTATCACTCACATCTTACCTACTCTTAATGCTTTTTATAAGCAAAACTTAGCTAAAAACAAAGAAGCTTTAACTTATCTTTATAAAAGAGGTTTAAATGATGAGGATATTAGAACCTTTGAGCTAGGCTTTGCACCAAGTTCTAATGAAACACTAAGACTTTTACAAAATGAGCAAATCACTCAAGAAGAAGCCTTAGAGGTTGGCGCAATAAAACAAAATGAAAATGGTGCTTATGCAAGTTTTATCAACCGCATTACTTTTAGTATTTATGATCATAAAAATTTACTCATAGGCTTTGGTGGTAGAACTTTAGATGAAGCAAATATGGCAAAATATGTTAATTCACCTCAAAGCAAACTTTTTGATAAATCACGCGTTTTTTATGCACTCAATTTAGCAAAAGATACCATTTACAAACAAAAAGAAATGATAATTTGTGAAGGCTATATGGACGCCATAGCCTTTCATAAGGCAGGATTTAAAAATGCTGTAGCAGTTTTAGGAACAGCTTTAGGTGAAAATCACATACCTTTGATAAAAAGATTAGAGGCGAGAGTGATTTTGTGCTTTGATAATGATAATGCAGGACTTAATGCTGCCGTGCGTTCAACACATTTACTAAGTTTAGCAAAAATTGATGGAAAAGTAGTTTTAATAGAAGGCGGGAAAGATCCGGCTGAACTAGTGGCCGCTCATCAAGAAAAATTGCTTTTTAATATTTTAGAAAAAGGTATAGAACTTGGAGAATTTTATATAAGAAATTTGATCACAAATTTTGATTTAAGCTCAGCACTTAGTAAGCAAAAGGCTTTAGAAGAGGTACAAAAATACACTTTTAACCTTGAACCTTTAATAGCAAATTCCTACACTACCTTAGTAGCAAATCTTTTGGGTGTAAATGTTAATGATATAAAACTTTCTAAAAATACTAGACAAAATATAAATTTTTTTACTCCTACAAAACAAAATAAAATCAACAACATAAGCGAGTTGGAGCTTTTGAAATTTTTATATGAAAATCAAAAAGCCATAGGACTTTTTAAACTTTTAAGTGCAAAAGAATATTTCTTACATCAAGATATTGCTAAGGCTATTTTAGAACAAAAAGACTTTAATGATCCTAGCATAAGAGAACTTTATGAGATCGAAAATATTAAAATTTTAAACAATTTAGAAGAATTTTTATATGCTATTTGCAAAATTAATTTTGCTCATTTTAACAAATTAAAAAACTTAAATTTAAAACAAGCCTTTAAAAAGCAAATTTATAATTTGCTCAATCAAAATTTAGAAAAAATCAAAAAAAACTATCAAAATGATGAAAATTTTTTTAATCATTTAATGGAAGTTTTAAAAAATGTCCAATTTTTAGATGATGAGGGAAGTTTAGAATTATTTTTAAGTAGATTACAAAAAAATATAAAAGATAAAAAAGCAATTCATTATAACTTTGAAGAAGAAGTTTTTTAAATAAAAACTTACATAAAAATTAAAAAATATTCACTACAATATGCCAAAAATTTCGAAAGGAAAAAATGAAAGCATTAGCACTTTTTAGTGGTGGTCTTGATTCTATGCTTGCTATAAAACTTATAAGCTCTCAAGGCATAGAGGTAAAAGCTTTAAATATCAATATAGGCTTTGGTAGCACAAGCGATAAAAGCGAACTCATGGCAAAACGCGCTGCTATGGCAGGGGCTAGTTTTGAAATGATAGATGTAAGAAATGCATATTTGCAAGAAGTTTTATTTAATCCTCAATATGGTTATGGAAAACATTTTAACCCTTGTATAGATTGTCATGCTTTTATGTTTAAAACCGCTCTTTCTATGTTAAAAGATGAAAACGCAAGTTTTATCATCACAGGAGAAGTAGTTGGTCAACGCCCTATGAGTCAAAGAAATGATGCTATGGCTAAGGTTAAAAAACTAGCACTTGATGAAGAAGATTTAATCTTGCGTCCAATGTGTGCTAAAAATTTACCTTTAACCAAACCTGAGCGTGAAGGTTGGGTTGATAGAGAAAAGTTAGAAAACATCAGCGGAAGAAGTAGAAAAAGACAACTTGAACTAGCTGCCAAATTTGGTTTTGAAGATTTTGAAAGTCCGGGTGGTGGATGTTTACTCACACTTGAGAGTTTTTCAAATAAAATCAAAGATTTTATTAAATTTGATAAAAATATGCAAGTTAATGATGCACAACTTTTAAAATATGGACGCCACTTAAGACTTCCAAATGGCTCTAAAATGATAGTAGGTAGAAATGAGCTAGAAAATCAATTTTTAAAAGAATTAAAAACTCAAAAATATGAAGAATTAAAACTCTTTGATTTAATCGGTGCTTATTCTTTGGTAGATGAAAATATCAATCCGCAAGATCTTGAACTTGCTCTAAGCATAGCACTAACTTATGCTAAAACTCAAAATAATACAAAATACAAAATAGGTTTTAAAGATAAAATTTTCCAAAGTATGGCTTTTGAAGATAAAAATAAAATTCAAGAGTATTTTATAAATTAAACTACCCTTAAAAAGGGTAGTTTTTTTAGAATTTCTTTCTTCTAACTTCTGCTACAATATCAGCCGACATAGAATCAACTTCATTTGCTACAGAATTAGTTGCATGTGCAATTTGTGAGTTTTCTTTAGTTAAACCATCTATTACTGAAACAGATTGATTAATTTGTGAAATTCCTAAAGCTTGTTCTTTAATACTCTCACCCATTTCATTAATAGATTGAACTAAGATATTAGTATTAGCTTCAATCTCACCTAAAGACTTTTGAGTTCTTTCTGCTAGATTTCTAACTTCATCAGCAACAACAGCAAAGCCACGACCATGTTCTCCTGCACGAGCTGCTTCAATAGCAGCATTTAATGCAAGTAGGTTAATTTGATCAGCAATATCTCTAATAACATCAGTTACATCTTTAATATCGCTACTTTGTTTAATAACCTCTTCAGTTCTTGCTGCTACTGCGTTCATAGAAGCACTCATTTCTTCAACAGCAGCTGCGCTTTCTTGTAAAGAATCAGCTTGTTTTTGCGCGCCATCATTAAGCTTTAAAACACTCTCTTTTAAAGCATCAGCTTTAGTTTGAAGCATTTCCCCTTGTTTTAATGAAGCTTGAAGCATTTTTCTTATTTCTTCTCCGACTGCATTAAGCGATTTTTCTATCTCACCATCAGCATACTCAAGTTTATCTGAAAAATCAAGATTTTTAAAACTTTTAAAAACTCTTTCTATTTCATTTAAATCTTTACCAATTTTCATTTGCATATCATCAAGCATTTTATTTAATACTTCTTTTAATTCCACAAGTTTTGGATTAACAGGATTTGCTTTTATTCTTTGAGTAAAATGTCCTTTTTCTATATCACAAGATACTTCTAAGATATTTTGCACAGTTATGTCATCTTTTTCTAAACAAGTATGTATATATTGAACATTATCATTAATCATTAATGCCATTTTTCCAAGTTCATCATTATATCTAGGAATTAAAACCTCAACGGTTGGAAGCTCATGATTTAAGTATCTAAAAAATTTCATTAAATGATCTTGAAGTCTTTGTACTCTTATAGAAACTATTCTTTTTACTGAAGTACCAATCACAACTACTATAACAATTATCGCTATAATAGAATTAATCAAAATAATATTTCTTAAATCCACAATAGAAGCATATACAGATTCATTTGGGACAATAGCCAACATAGCCCAATAAATTCCCGTATTTGGCCATATTTCAAATACTCTTATAGCACCATGATATTCACTACCATCATCTGCTTTATAATCAATAGCTCCTGCATGGATAGTTTTTTGTGCTTCTATTATATGAGCTGTATTTTTATTAACCTCTGTAATCTTTTTTGTAACAAATTCAGCATTTGGATGCGTAGCTATAACACCATTACTTGCTATTAAAATCCTTCTTGCTCCTTGATAAATAGATCTTGAAGAATCATTTAAAAAATCAGCCGTAGGTTTAAGATCAAAAAGCATACCAACAACACCTATAGCCTTTCCTTTTTTATCTGCAATAGGTGCAGCTACATGAACACCTAGAAATTTATTTCCATGTATGTTATACCATCTTGGTTCTCCAAAATATAACTTACCCCCCCATCAAATTTTTTATAGCATTCGTTTTAGCAATCTCTTCACTTGCTGCTAAAGTTTGCATACCGCCAGCATTGTTAATATCTACATCTCTCATTAACACCATAAATTCATTATTATTTGAAAAATATTTTACATCAACACCCAAATTTTTATATGCAGTTCCGTCTTTTAAATAATAATAACCATAAGCTATATCTCCATTTGCATCAATGGCTTCTCCGAGGATATTTTCTATCCTTTTTGGGTTTATAGCACCTTCTGAAATAAGATTGTTTAAAGTTCTTTGTGTACCAATAGTACTGACGAATAAAGACCTAATGCTCGCTTCAGCTTGATTTCCATAACGATGCACAGAAGCTGTGAGTGTATTTTCTATTTGTGTATTTAAAATAGCTGTGGATCTGTTTATAATCAAAAAAGATAAAATACTTAAGATTAAAACAACCGTTATAATAGCTATTGCAACTATTTTAGCACCAAGACTCCAATTACGCATTTTTTCTCCTTTAGTTAATAAATTATAAATTTTTATAATTATAAAAACTTTTCATTAAATAAAAATTAAAATTTATTAAAATATTAAATATTTTATAAACAATAAAAATTATCAAGTTAAAGCTAAAGAATTGAGTAGTTTTTACAAAGAAAAGAAGTTGAAGATTTATTTAAATGGATGAATGAAAATGCCAAATCACCTCGTTGGCTGAGCGTAAATGGAATAGATTATGATGAAGCTTATGTTAAAATTTTTCACACAAGCAAAAGCATAGATGAGTTTAAAGAAAAATACCTTGGGCTTCAAAATACATACTTTGTTGATTTTAGTAAAAAGATTAATAAACCTCAGGAAACTTTAGAAAAAGACAAAGAGAAATCTTTCAAACCTATACAAGGTGAAAGTAAAAATAAAGAAACCTACAAAGATAATAATACAAAAAATGAACTTATAAAAAAACTTTTAAAAAATAAATTTAGCACAAGAGAAGAATTAGAAATTCTTTTTGGTATGAAATTTAATGATGATGTGGGAGAATTTAACCAATTTCTTTCTCAAAATACCACTCCAAAAATTATAGATATTAAAGTTTAAAAATATTTTTATAATATTAAAATATATTAAATTTTATAAAATCATTAGAGCCATTTTCACTAATAACATTAATAACATATTTACCTTTTTTTAAATCTAAAGATAAACTTTCTTCTTTTCCTTCAAAAATCAATTCTTGATTTAAATACCAAAAAAGTTTTTCTTTTTTAGGGTTTATAAGTTTAATTAACAATTTTTGCTTACTTTTTAAATCTTTTGGCAAAATGATATTAAGATTATTTAGCGGATATATGATTTTTAAATTTTGATTAGAACTTTGTAAATTTTGCTTTTCTTTTGCAAAAAATGCTTGTGCATTGGAAGGTAAATTTAATATAATCTTTTTCTTTGCATGGATGAAATTTTCATCTAAAGAATTAACTTCTTTATTTTTATACATAAAAACTTCTTTTAAAAATGGTGAAGTTCTTAAGACATTTGCACTTTGTGGGTAAAGCACTTCTTTAAAGTCAAATTTATAATCATATCTATATCCTGTTTGATTTTCAATTTTGATAGAAACTAAATCATTAGGCTTTTCAAATTCTAAATTAACTCTCTCAAGTAAGGCTAAAAGTTCAAAAAACAATTCCCCTGCTATGCTTACACCATATAAATTTGCATTTGCCTCGCCATTAAAATTTCCAACCCACACTCCTAAAGTGTATTTTGGAGAAGTTCCTATAGCCCAGGCATCTTTTCTACCATAACTTGTGCCTGTTTTCCAAGAAATAATAGTATTAAAATCATATTGTCTTAAACCTACTCTATCTAAATCCTTTAAGGTTTGTAAGGTTAAAAAGCTTGCTCCATCACTAATAAGCTTTTTATTTTCTTTAGTAAATGCATTTTCTTCATATAAAAGCTCTTTAAAATTTCCATAATTTCCAAGTCCTAGATAGATTTTTACCATATCTTCTAAACTAAATTCTTTTGTGCCCAAAATCAAAGAAAGTCCGTATTTTTTAAAATTTTCATCTTCAAAATCTAAAATATCTTTGAGCTTATAAAAAAACTTCTCATACCCATATTCTGCAAGTAAGCTTACAAAAGGAACATTAAGTGATTTTTGCAAAGATTCTTTTGCACTAATAAAACCATGGTATTTTTTATTTGCATTTTGTGGAGCAAAGTTAGAAAAAAATGTAGGCACATCAAGCATTAAAGATTCAGGCACTATAAGTCCCTCATCTATAGCAAAAGCAAAAAGCAAAGGTTTTAAGGTTGAACCCACACTACGCTTTGCTATCACCCCATCAACTTGACCAAAACTTGCAAAATCATAAAAATCATTAGAGCCTACATAAGCTAAAACTTTATTTGTTTTGGTATCTGCTAACAATATAGCTAGATTTTTTATGCCTTTTTGTTGTAGTTTATAAGAATATTCTTTAGCTTTTTCTTCAAATTTGATTTGAATTTTTTTATCTATACTAGAAACGATTTTTTCTTTATCCGCTAAAAGCCTACGCGCTAAATGTGGAGCCAAGTTTTTCCTTGTTTTAAAGCTAGGAAGTTTTTCAGCCTTTGCAAGAGTTAAAATATCTTTAGAAAAATATCCCTTTTCAAAAAGCCTATCAAGCAAAGCATTGCGTTTTTTTAAAAGTCTATCTTTGTTTTTTTCAAGATTAATTAAACCTGGATTATTAGGAAGCACAGCAAGCAAGGCTGCTTCACTCCAAGTAAGATCTTTTAAATCTTTTTCAAAATAAAATAAACCCGCACTTGCAACACCTACTAAATTTCCTCCATAAGGAGCATTATTTAAATAAAGTCTTAAAATTTCTTCCTTATCATAAACGCTTTCTAAAGCAAAAGCTTTGATGATTTCATTAAATTTATTAAAATATGTGCGTTTGTTTTGCTCTAGAAGTTTGATTGTTTGCATAGAAATTGTACTTGCACCACTTCTTTTACTTGAAAAAAGATTATTTTTAAAAGCTCTTATAATCGCTAAAAAATCTACTCCATAATGAGAATAAAAATTTTTGTCTTCATATAAAAGAACTGCGCTTTTTAATTTTTGCGGTATAAACCCACTCTCTAAATGCCATTGTTCGTTAGAATCTAAAAATACACTAAGAATTTCTTTATTTTTATCAAACAAAACCTTACTATAAGTGCATTTAAATAAATCCTTACTATCAAAGCTAAAATAAATTAAGCCTATGTAAAGACATAGACTTAAAAAGCATACTGCAAGGCTTATTTTGATTTTCACTGCACTACTTTGACTCTTTTACTCTCACTTAAAGCTCTATAAGCATTATCATACATTGCTTCAGCATAAGCTCCACTCAAAGTATAAACACCTGGAGTAACAGCACTTAATTTCACAAAAAATTCTCTTGACTCATCAGAGTATAAAGGAAAGAAATACATGATTTTATCATCTCTTATATCTACAAAATCATAATAAGAATTTTTCACAAAATCAGGAGTTTCATCATCTAAAAGATCATGTACTATCTCCCATCCACTTGGTAAAATTTGAGTTAAAGCTATATTAGAAGTGCCCGGATAATTTTTATTTGATATTTTTAATTTCATATAAAAAATTTGAGAGCTTTTTATAGCACTTTCATCTATTTCATTTCCATTTTCATCATAAAAACTTCTTTCTATATACATACGCTGCGCAAAAGGTTCGACAATGCCTTTTTTAATTCCCTCTACTCCAAAATGCACATAAGTATCTTCTTTAGCTTCTATCAAAGCGCTGCCTTGATTAAACTCAAATTTAGAAAAACTTGCATTGAGCTTTTTACTCTCACCATTAATTTTTACACTTGCATTGATAGTTTTAGGATTTTCATCACTAAAGCTATTTGCCAAAGCATATAAAGCATAGCCTGTGCTTTGAGTGCTAAGCCAAGCTTGGCTTTCTAAAGTTTTTTTAATATCATCTAATAATTCATCATTATTTTTACCATAAATTATTTTATACGCATTTGCAATAATAGCTTCATCTCTTAGAAAAGATCCATAAGTATGAGTATAATTAGCTTTTTCATCAGGCTTTGTGCTTAAATTTTTAGCTATATTTAAAGCTACCTCATCAAAACCTGCTAATTTATAAGCTGCACTAAGTTGCCAAAGACTTACATTGTTTAAGCTTTGCAAATAAGCACTATCTTCATAAATAGCATTCATTATGCTTAAATTTGGTTCTTTGGCTAAAGCTAAAAGATATAAAGAATTTATTCTAATTTCTTTATTTGTTTGAGCTTTTAAAACATAGTGTTTTTGATAATCAAGCCATGCTTTAAACATTCCCTCGCTCACATAATAGCCTCTTTCTTTGGCTAAAATCATAAACATACCCGCATAATTACTTCCCCATGCATCAGAATCTTTAAGTCCTTGCCAATAAGCAAAGCCACCATTGGCAGTTTGAAAATTTGCGTATTTACTTAACAATGCATTGATATTGTTAATATTTTTTTGTTCATTTGCCCCTTGATCAAGTTTTTGCAAAAAGAGTTGCGGTAAAACTGCTGAAGTACTTTGCTCTATACATCCATAAGGATAATTTTGCAAGTATTTTAATCTATGATTTATATTTAAAATAGGCTTAGAACTCACACTTAAAAACGCCACTGGGTTGATATAATCTTGTGTGATTTTAAACTCCATAGAAGTATTTGCAGGAATTTTAAAAGATTTTCCCTCATAAGTAATCGTATTTAGTGCTTTTATGTCAATTTGAGTATTTTGAGTATAGGTGTAATCTTTTGCATTTAAACTTAACTCTATTTCTTCCACCCCAAGCTTGCTTGAATTTACTCTTGTGTTAATATAAATATCTTTTGTTTTTTCATTACCAAAATCAATTAAAATTTCATCTTTTTCAAAATTTATGAGTGAATTTTTTGTTTTTAGTTTAAGTTTTGCATTTTTTACATCATCATCTACTTTAAATACCTGCACCAAAAGCTTAAACTCATCATCAAGTCTTAAAGCCCTTGGCAAAGTTTCAAGCATTACAGCAGGTGCGCTAACTTGGATATCTTTAGAAGCACTGCCAAAACCTGCTAAGTTGTTCGCCACTACCATAACTCTAACCGAACCTAGATACGAAGGCATATTAAATTTTAATTTTGCATAACCATTTTCATCACTTTGCACTGGCTCTTGAAACAACACAACAGGTTTAAATCGTCTTGCTTTTTCATCGTTTTTACTTTTATTTGCCCTACTTTCTAAGAAAACATCACCGCCCGTAGTTAATACCTTGGAAGCATTAGAAATATTTTTAGCAATGATTTTATCATAGGTATCATATATGCTCATATTAAAGCGAATTTTTTGATAAAAATATCCCCAAATATCTGGAGTTTTAAAAGCATTTACATCAAGCAATCCCTCATCTACAATAGCTATGGTATAAGTATAACTTTGCTTGTTTTTACTTTGAATTTCTACTTCAAAATCTTGTTTTGGCATGATTTTATCCGGTACTTTTAAATCAAGCTCGATTTTACTTTGTTCATCTACTACATTCAAAGGCACTACACCAAAAAGTCTTAAGGCTCTATCGTTAGTGTATTGATTATAATCTTGAAGCAAAATCACACTCACATACACATTTGGCTTATATTCTTTAAGAATAGGAATTTCAACCTTTGTAATATCTTCATGCGTATCTATCACAAAGCGTTTTAAAACCTTTACATTATCATTTAAAGTAACGATGGCTTTTGCACCCTTAACACTTTCAAATTCAATAAAAGCTGTTTCGTTTGGTTTGTATTCTTTTTTATCGCTTTTTATTTTTAAAGAACTCACTATATCAGCATTACTTGGCGCACCAAAACTACTAATATAAAAAAACTCTCCTGCGCTTGTTTTACTTTGTGTATCTTCAAGCTCTATAAACATTTCACCATGGTATTCTTTGGGATCAAATTCTATTTTAACCGGTTTATCCTTACTTAAAATAGTTCCTTGGGTAATGATTTGTGTGTTTTTATCTTTTTTGAGTGATTTTAAAAAATCATCATAATTATCATAATCCCACCACCAAGAATAATCATTTGCATAAATAGTATATTTAATCTCCCTATTTGCTATCAAATTCTCATCTAAATCACTCACAATAGCTTCAAAATTAATTGTAGAACCCGAGCTTAAATAGTGATTTTTTAAACGCTTAATACCCACAAAATACTCATGTAATATCACTTGTGAATTCACAAGCGCTTCAACTGATCTTGAACCTTTTTCAAAAACCCTAGCCCTTATGTTAGCTTCAAGATTATATGGAGTATTTTTAAAAAAATCTTTTAAAGCAAATTCTTGCTTTACAAAGCCACTTTCATCTAAAATGCCTTTTAAATTATCTTGATATTTTTGCACTAAAACACTAGGATTTGAAAAAATATATTCTGGATATTTTGAATTTTTATATTCTTTTTTACTTACAAATAAATCAGCTTGATATTGCAAATTACTTGCTGGTGTTCCAAAAAGATATTTTGAGCTAATATTAAAATCTAATTTTTCATTTTCTTTTATACTTTTTGGAGCTTGTATAGATACTTTTATACGATTTGGCACTATATTTTGCACTAAAATTTCTTTATCAAAAATAGCATTTGCAAATTCTACTCTAGCTAAATACACTCCACTTAAAGCTTGTTGATCAAGTGAAATCTTTTTATAAAAAGTTCCATTACTCAAAGGATCAAGTTTAATTTTATCTAAAAACTTTTTATTGCGTGGATCAAAAAAACTCAAAAATATAGGGTGATTAACAGCTCCTTTATCATTTCTTGCAACCATAGTTAAATGTATATCATCACCTGGTCTATAAACCCCTCTTTCTGTGTAAATAAACACTTTGTTTTGAGAATTTTGCTCTAAACCATCTACATCAAAACCATCATATAATAAAGGCGAACTTAAGCGTAAAATAGAAGCTTGCTTATCTTTTGAAGCAATGATAAATAAAGCTCTTGACTCATCAATATCATCAAAAACAGCCAAACCATTATCATCGCTTGTCTTAGAAGCTAAAATTTGATTGCTTTTGCTAATTATATCAACCCTAACCCCACCTAAAGCCTTTTGTGTGGTAAAATCTCTTACATCGACAAAAAGTTTTTTATTTAAATTTTGAGCAATTAAAGCTATATCTGAAAAAATCAAATTTTTACTAATCTTTGCTTTTTGATCAAAAAATCTTTGCTTTTTCCAACTCTCCATACCCTCATCAAAAACATAATCAATATCTTCTTCTTTAAAATAAAGCTTAACTATAAACACACCACTTAAATCTTTTAAACCATCTAAAGCTATCTCATTTTCTTGCCATTGATTTTTAACATTTTTAATATCAAAGTCTTTTTTTAATACTACTTCACTAGTATAATCACTCTCTGAAAAAATATCACTATCATAATCACTTAAATTTTTAGCACCTTGAAGATTTTTATATCTTAAATATTCACTTAAATTATTTGAAAATACCTGATGAACTTCTAAATGGATCTTTTTAATATTTAAACTTTTAAAAGCTATTTTTTTACTCGCTTTGCTAGATAAAAATACCCCTTGATTTGTAAAACTTATAGCAGGCTCATAGTCTTTTAAGCTCACTTGAGTTTTATAGCTTTCTTTTGTACTAATTCCATCAGCGCTTTTAATCCCTTGAGCAAGTTGAATTTCATAAGTTTTATTTGGAGTAAAATTTCCTGTGAGCTTGATTTTATTCCCAAATACCAATGCTTTAAAATCTACTTTGGGTGTAATAAAAATCAACTCTTTTAAATTTTGATCTTGCGAAATACTTTGAGAAAAAAGTAATTCTATGTTTTTATTGATTATATTTGCATTTTGAAATACAAATTCGTTCTTTGCAAGTAAAATATATTCTAAATCTATATTTTTCTCTAAACCTAAAATTTCTTTATCAAAAACTACTTTTATATTAGTGTTTGTATTTTTAATTTTTAATGGCTTAGAATACACACTTGCTATATCATCTTGGATGATAATTTTATCTATTTGAATTTCTTTTTCTTGTGTATTAATTTTTACAGCTTTTAACAACTCATCTTTATCAAAAGCATAAAAACTTTGAACATTTAAAATCAACACACTCTCATCATTTGATATATTTTGAAAATATCCTTTGACATCTAGTTTTTCAAAAGGAGTTTTTACTTTTAATTGTATTTTTTCATCAGCTACAATATCACTTAAGTCTATAAAAATATCATAATTTTGATTTGCTTTTAAAGAAGTGTATATGTTTAATCTTGTGGAAGTTTCAAGTTCATACTTTGCTTTTATTTTTTGATTATTAATAACAATTTCTCTTTCTTTTACAACACCTATGTTTTCTGTAATGATATTGGTATTAAATTCTATAAAAATACTATGCGTATTTTCATTAAAACCATAAGATCTTATAATAGAATTCTTATCTTCATTTTTAGAACATGCAAACAACAAGCTTGCAAGCAAAACAATAAAAAAATAATGTAAAAATCCTTTCATGGGTATCCTCTTTTTGGTAAATTTTTCAAATTATATCTAAATTCACTCTTGCTTCACTCAAAAAATTATATAATTCTTACATAAAAATAAAGGAGAAAAAAATGAAAAAGAAAATCGCTGCATTATTAACAACTTTAAGTCTTTCAAGTCTTGCTTATGCAGATGGAATTTATGGTGTGATAGTAGATGTAAATGATGGTGCAAAGACTATTTTAATCGATACTACCTATGGAGAAAAAATGAATATAAAAATTCTACCAAATACAGAAATTGACATGGATGATTGTGGTATTTTTGGTATGGATAAATATGGCACTTTTAGAGATTTAAAAGTAGGAACTTTTATAGAAGCTGAAGTTTTCCATGGCTATGCTCAAACAACACCAAACCCACAAACGCCAAATCAAATTCAAAATATAACCGCTAAAGAAATTAAAATAGAATGCAAAAAAAGAGCTTATTAAGCAAAATAACTCCTAAAAAGGAGTTATTTTAATGCGTTTTTTTCTTATATTAATTTGCATTAGCACTTTTGCATTTGCTTATAAAATTCAAGGTATTTTAAAAAACACTACTACACATACAATAAGTATTCAAACAAGTTTTGATAATAACTTAATTATTACCATTTTACCCCAAACACATATAGATATTTATAACTGCGGAATTTTTGGTAGCAATAAAAAACAAGCCAATGTACAAGATCTAAAAAAAGGAAGTCTTGTTAAAGTTAAAGGCAGTAAAAATGGAAGCATTATCATTGCTGAAAAAATTATAGTAGAGTGTGATGATCAAAGAAGAGCTTATTAAGATAATAACTCTTCTTTATCGTCTTTATTGATTTTTTCTATATAAAGACTTTGTGAAGGAAATGCAAAACTTAGTTTATTTCTTTCGACAATCTTCATTAATTCAAGTAAAATACTTTGTCTTGCTTCTCTAAAACCTGCAGCATCAACTGCTTTAGTATAAAAATATACTTCTATATCAATAGAACTTGCGCTAAAGCCACTCACAGCCACATAAGTATTATTTTTATATCCTTCTAAATCATTCACTGAAACTAAATTTTGTCTATATCTAGCGCGGGTTCCACCATGATTTAGCGCACTATCATCAACTTGAGCTATCAAAGGACTAGTAGCTAATAAATATCTTATATCTTCTACACATTGCTCAAGTTGTTCAGGTCTTGCATCATAAGTTACACCTATAAATAATTTTACATGGCGTCCTATTTTTCTTTTACTCCAATTTTTTATATTAGTTCCCATAATAGTTGAATTTGGTAAAAATACCAAAGAATTATCAAAAGTTCTAATAGTAGTTTTTCTAAGCCCAATTTCTACTATAGTTCCTTCTATACCTGAAATTTCAACCCAATCGCCTTGATTAAAGCTGTTATCAAAAAGCAAAAGCACAGAAGCAAAGAAATTTGCAATAATATCCTTAGCTGCCAATGCCACAGCCAAACCACCAATACCTAAAGATGCAATCAATGCTGAAATATTAAATCCTAAATGTGATAAAACAAATAAAACAGCTATTACTATAATAATAAAATATAAAATTTTAATAATTAAATTAACCACTTCGCGTTTGCCACTTTTTTCAGCAAGCTTTGCCACAATTACCATACCATAACTATCAAAAATATTTATCACAAGCCAAGCAGTTAAAATAACATAAACAATTGATAAAATATTACTAATTCTTATATCTACAGGTGCAGGATAGTAAAAAATAGTAAAACAAATTCCAATAGCATAAGCAAACAAAAACCAACCCACTGGTCCTTGGAGCTTTTCTAAAAAGTGAGTTTTTATTTCTACATTTTCTGAATTTTTTCCAAATAAATGTATCAATACAAAATACAAAATTTTTGCAAGATAAAATTTCAAAGAATAAAACAAAACAATGACAATAATAGAAATAACTATTTTTCCAACATTTACACTACTAATAGAGGTTTGTTTATTAATATAATTAATGGCATTTTGCAAGCCCAAGCCCGTAAATAAAAAATTAGTTTCAAGCAAATTTGCATTATTTCTTAGATATACCAAAATTTCATTATATGACTTGATGGTATTTCTTAAATTATTTTCACTAAGCTCTAAAGTTCTAAGTTGAGTAATATCATTAATTTTCTCTTTATCTAAAGCAAAATTAAAAACTATATCTTCTTTTAATGAGTCAATGCTTTCATCAATAATTTTTTTTATTTTTTGACTTTGAGCACCTTCGATAAAAACTTTTTCTAATTCAAATATACAAAGATAAAAATGTTCTGCAGAGGTTAAATTTAAAAGTTTGATTTTATTATCCACATAATCATAATATCTTTTTTTAGCTTGGGCATTTTCAACACTTTTTTGTAAAGCATTCTTAGTTTTTAAAAAATCTTTTGCTTCTTTATCATCAATCTTTTGAGATACCATTTTTAAAGGTAAAGTAGTCAAAAGAGCTGTTTTTTGTTTTTCTATTTCTTTGATATTATCTTGAAATTCGGTGCTATTTGTATCACCAGTTTTAAAACTTTCCAAAAGTAAATTAAGCTCTATATAATCTTGTACCAAAGCAAAAATACTATTCTTATCCTCTAAAGCATTTTTTTCCTGTGCATTCAAAGTGCTGATAAATAAAAATAATAAAATAATATTAACAATCTTTTTCATACTTTTTTCACCCTCTCTTGTATTAAAACAAAATTTTCAAAATTAAAATCATACTCATAAATTTCACCCGTTTCTATGATGTAATACCAAGCATGAAGTTCTATTTCTTTTTTATTTAAAGCTTCTTCTATACCTGGATAGGTTAATAAATTTTGCAAAGAATTAACCAAGTTCATTTTTTCAGTCATCCAAGATCGCATGGCTAAATCACTGCCTGCAACTTTTAAAACCTTATTTTTAATAGGCTCGAGCAAGGTAAGCCATTTTCTCACATTCGGCATACTCTTTAGCTCATTTTCATTTGCATATAAAGCCGCACAGCCACCACAATTACTATGTCCACAAACTATGATATTTTTTATATGTAAAGAACTAAAAGCATACTCAATAGCTGAAGTAGTTGCCAAAAAATCATCTCCTACTCTATAAGGTGGAACTATATTGCCTATATTTCTTACAACAAAAAGCTCTCCTGGGCCTGTATTAGTAATTAAATTTGGTATAACTCTTGAATCAGCACATCCTATAAAAAGCGTGTGGGGATTTTGTTTATTTTTTAAACTTTCAAAAAGTTCTGCATGCTCTTTAAAATCTTCTTGCATAAATTTTAAAGCACCCTCGATCAAGTCTTTCAAAAAAAGTCCTTTTTTGCATTTTAATAAAGCATTATACTAAATTATTTTTACTTAAAATAAATCTATAAATTTATTTTTTGTTATATTTTTATACAATTTTAATCTTTTATTTATCTTTTTTTTGTAAATTTTAATTTTTAAAAATTATTGGAGGATTTTAATGAGTCTTTATGATAGAGATTATTCTAACTCTAAAACTCAAGAATTTGAAGGTTATGCTAGAAGTGATTTGAGCATTTTTATAAAACAAACTTATCAGCTTTTTGCTGCTTCATTATTAGCTGCAACAGCAGGTGCTTACATAGGAATTTTTGCCTTAGCACATTTATTTGCACAATCTCAAGCAACTTTTTGGATTTTATTTATCGTAGAAATTGGCTTGTTATTTGCATTACAATGGAAAAAAAGAGAAGCTCCGCTTAATTTAGTTTTACTTTTTGCCTTTACTTTTGTTTCAGGACTTACTTTAACACCACTTTTATATTCTGTTTTAGCACTTCCTGCAGGAGCTAGCATTATCGCTCAAGCTTTTGCTTTAACAACAGTGGCTTTTGGTGCTTTAAGCGTTTTTGCTATGAATACAAAAAAAGATTTTACTATGATGGGAAAAATGCTTTTTATAGCTTTAATTGTTATCGTAGTAGCTTCTTTAATTAATATCTTTTTTCAAAGTTCACTTTTAAGCTTAGCAATTTCTGGTATTGGTGCAATTTTATTTTCTTTTTACATTCTTTATGATACTCAAAACATCATTAGAGGAAATTATGAAACACCAATCGAAGGTGCAGTTGCGCTTTATCTTGATTTTATCAATCTTTTCATCTCTCTTCTTAATATTTTAAGAAGCTTTAATAGCAGATAAAAATTTGCGAGAAAAATTCTCGCAAATTTTCTTTACCTCTTTCAAGTTTTTATCAAACTTTTTAAGTTAAAATACTCATTTTATTTTCAATAAGGAAAATTCATGACTACTCTTTTAATTATTTTGCAATTTGCAATTGTTGTGATTATTTGTATTGCTGTTTTATTACAAAAAAGCTCAAGCATAGGACTTGGAGCATATAGCGGAAGTAATGAAAGCTTGTTTGGAGCAAAGGGTCCTGCAGGGTTTTTAGCTAAATTTACTTTTGTGATGGGTGTTTTACTTATCGCTAATACAATTGCTCTAAGTTATATGTATAATAATGCTAATTCTAACTCACTTGCTGAAAAAGCAGAACAAATTTTACCAAAGGCACCTGAAACAAACACAACTAGCATTCCAGTTGCACCAAGTGCTCCAATTAGCGAAAGTAATACTAGCAAATAAAAAAAGGAAATACCATGCTAAATGAAATTTATACCAAGCAAAAACAACAATCAGACAAAAGCTTAGAGGCCTTAAAAAAAGATTTTACTACCATAAGAACTGGCAAAGTAAATATAAATATACTTGATCATATTCATGTAGATTATTATGGTAGTGCAACTCCATTAAATCAAGTAGCAACAGTTTTAGCAACCGATGCTTCAACTATTAGCATTACTCCTTGGGAAAAATCAATGCTAAAAGCCATAGAAAGTGCTATAGCTGCGGCAAACATTGGAGTAAATCCGAACAATGATGGCGAAAGTGTTAAATTATTTTTTCCTCCTATGACAAGAGAACAAAGAGAAGAAAATGCTAAAAATGCTAAAGCTATGGGTGAAAAGGCTAAAGTTGCTATTAGAAATATTAGAAAAGATGCAAATGATGCGGTAAAAAAACTAGAAAAAGATAAAGCAATCTCAGAAGATGAAGCTAAAAAAGCTTATGATGAAGTACAAAAACAAACCGATAATTATACAGCAAAAGTAGATGAGTTAGTTAAAAACAAAGAAGCGGAACTTTTAAAGGTTTAAAAATGAACTTAGAACAAATTTATAAAGATTGTGGAGCATACCTACAAGGACATTTTTTACTTAGCTCAGGGAAACACTCTGAGTTTTACCTTCAAAGTGCTAAAGTTTTAGAAAATCCAAAACTAGCAGGTGAGCTTTGTGATGAGCTTGCGAAAGTTATTGCCAGTTTTAATATTGAATTTGATAGTATTTGCTCGCCTGCCTTGGGTGGAATTTTAGCAGGTTATGAGCTTGCTAGAGCTTGCAACAAACGCTTTATTTTCACTGAACGCGTAGAAGGAGTGATGAGTCTTAGACGCGGTTTTGAAGTAAAAAAAGGTGAAAAATTTATCGTTTGTGAAGATATTATTACAACAGGTGGCTCAGCACTTGAGAGTGCAAAAATCATCGAGAATTTAGGTGGAGAAGTAGTAGGTTTTGCAGCTTTAGCAAATCGTGGTTTTTGTGCTGTAAAAAATTTAAACAATCCAAGAAAAGAAAATGCAAAATTACCACAAAATTTACCACTTTTTGCACTAGGAAATTTTGAATTTGATATTTATGATGCAAATACTTGCCCACTTTGTGAAAAAGGCACTAAAGCTATCAAACCTGGTAGTCGTGGTAACTAATGAAAACTAAAGCAAAAATAGCCACTCGCTTTTTAAGATTTAAAGCCTTTTTGATTGATCTATTTTTGCTTTATGTGCCCATTTTGTATTTGTTTTATTTTACTCTTGGCTCTAAAGAAGCTTTTTTAAACAATCAACTTATAATTTTTTTGTGCCCATTGCTTTTTGGATTTTTACAAGCATTATTTTTAGTAAAAAAAGCTCAAAGTCCTGGACTTAAAGCTTATGATTTATACTTGATTGATATTAAAAATGGACACAAACTTAATTTTTTTAGAATAATCCTACGCTATGTAATTTTCATTATAAGCTTTGGCTTGTTGATTGGCTTTTTGGTAAGCTTTTTAAGAAAGGATACCTTAGCCTTGCATGATATTTTAAGCCAAAGCGCTATTGTAACAAAGGTGGAAAAATGAATAGAAAAAGAATTTATAATCCAAAATCAAACGAAACTTTAAATGATAGAAAAGTATTTAACGGCAACCCACATGGTATTTTAAATTTTACTAAAGCAAAATACACATGGGCTTTAAAACTTTGGGATTTAATGGAAGCAAATACTTGGTTTCCAAAAGAAGTAGATACAACAAAAGATGCACTAGATTATCGTTGCAATCTAACCGTAGCAGAAAAAAGAATGTATGATCTAGTTTGGTCTCAACTTATCTCAATGGATAGTTTTCAAACAAACAATCTTGCTGATAATATCAACCCTTATATCACAGCACCTGAAATCAATGCGGTTTTAGCAAGACAAGCTTATGAAGAAGCAAATCACTCAAAATCTTATGCAGTGATGGTTGAAGCAATCTGTGAAAATACAGACTTAATTTATGAAATGGAAAAACACGATGAGACTTTAAGAGAAAAAAATGATTTCATTTCAAGTATTTATGAAGAATTAGCTGGCGAAGTAGATGATAATAAACTTTTACTTGCAATGGTAGCAAATCAAATTCTAGAAGGAGTGTATTTTTATAGTGGTTTTACTGCTATTTATGCTTTAGCGCGTGCAGGAAAAATGCTAGGTTCAGCACAAATGATACGCTTTATACAAAGAGATGAAATTACTCATTTATTATTATTTCAAAATATGATTAATTCTGTGCGTAAAGAAAGACCTGATTTGTTTAATGATATCAATATAAACAAAATTTATGATATGTTTAAAAAAGCAGGTGAACTTGAGATCAAATGGGGTAAATACATCACTCAAAATCAAATCATGGGTTTTACAGACGATATTATAGAAGAGTACATTCACTATCTTGTTGATCAAAGACTAATAGCTATTAATCTTGATAAAATTTATAATGCAAAACATCCTATTAAATGGGTAGATGATTTTTCTAAATTTAATGATCAAAAAAGCAATTTCTTTGAAAGCAAGGTTACAAACTATTCTAAAGGGAGTTTGAGTTTTGATGACTTTTAAGTCACAAAACTACCCATATTTTACATTTTTTTAAACTAAAATTCTCTTTTTATTTAATATTTTATTTTTATTTATTTCATTATTGTAAAATCCGCCATTTTATTTTATTAGTAAAGGGGTAATTATGGAGTTTTTAGAACTTTTGCTAGTCTTTATTGCCATAGTTCTCATGATAATTAAGCCTGAAAAAGAAAAACTAGCTTTTTCTATACTTGTAATTTCATGGGCTATTATGGTATTTGACTATTTAGGTCGCAAATCAGGCGCAATCTTAGGCCTAATGAATCTATAAGGTGGCAAATATGTGTGATATTAACAAAACTAAATTCTTTTATTTTTTAATGTGCTTGGCAGGTTTTTTAATCATTTTAATGCCTGTTGGAATTGCAAATTTGATTTTTGGTTATATGCTAGGTGATAGCCCTTGTACTTCTTGCTGGGGCCAAAGAGAATCAATGATTTTCATTGGCGTAGCGGCTTTATTTATTGTGCGTTATGGTATGAAAGGTAAATTTTTAGCTTTCCTTTTAATCGCGACTGCATTTGGTTTATGGCAATCATTTAATCATATAAGTGGCCATGCACACCGTGATCTTGATCAAGGTTTTGGTTTGCCTATTTTTGGTTTGCATACTTATTTTTGGGCTGAAGTAGTATTTTGGGCTGTGGTTTTATTGCTTGGTGTTATTTTTGCCTTTGCTCCAAAATTTGGTTCTTTTGAAAAAGAAATGGAAGGAGTTAGTTTTAGAAAATTAACTAAATTTAACCTAGCTGCTATGGTTATTGTTGCTTTTATCGTAGCTTCAAATGTCTTCCAAGCTTTCGTAAGCACTGGTCCTATCCCATATAGCGGACAAGGTGATCCAGTTCGTTTTAGTTTAAATCCAAAATATATTATTTGGGATGATTCAGGCTGGAATAAAAGTTGGAAAAGCATTTCTTTCTTAGGAAAACGCGATGTTAAAGAACCTGATTTTGCTTTTGCTCCTGCTAATGAAAAACTAGGTATTGAATTTGATAATAATATCAGTAATGCTCCATTTGCAAATATCGATGATAATCTAAAAATCGTAAATGAAACAAAAATTGATTTTCCTAAAGCTATCAATACACTTGATTATATCAATGGAGAGTATGTCGCAAGTTCAAAATGGGAAGTATTTTTCCTAGATGATAATTTTAGCACTAAAACAGATTTTCTATTAGACCCATATTTTTCAGCCACAATTAATCCTATCATAGGAATTATTCCTTATTTGGACAACAAATACATCTTAATGGGCTCTAATAAAACTTTCTTAAGATTTGCTCAAAATCCTAATGCAGATGAAGCTTTACAATATGCTGATTTTATTAGAGGGGCAAATAATTTTGAAGGACAAGGTGAAAACCTTGGTCGTGGTAGAATTGACACAGTTAGAGCTAAATTCCATCATATTTTAAGCACAACTACTGATGGAAAATACATGTATCTTGCTACCGTTCCAAACAATAAGGATACTAAAACTTTTGTAATTTCTAAAATTTCTTTAGCAGATAGAGTTCTTTCAGCTGAATTTACTCCTAAAGCTGAGTTAAAAGAAGGAAAAACTTTGGGCAATCTTTATATAACTTCAATGGCTTTTAAAAATGGTAAAATTTATGCATTAAGTAAAAAGCATAATGTTATTGCTGTAATTGATCTAGACAAAGAAGAAGTTGTAAAAACTATTTCGTATCCAGAAAATATAACTAACGCAAGAAGCTTATTCTTCAAAGATGGCAAAATACACATCTTATCTTATCAAGATGGATCAAACATCCTTTATGCACTTGATTAATCTTTAAGGCGTTTTTACGCCTTAAAGACTTTAAAGCTAGATAAATAAAATTTAAGATAAAATAACACTTTTTATCAAGGAGTGCTTATTGATTCATATATTTGAACAAAAACAATGTCAAACTATGGCAGAAGAAATTCGCAAAAACACTTTCATTAATGAAGAATTATTTGAAGCTTTTTGTTCTACTCCAAGAGAAATTTTTTCACCTTTAAAAATGCATGCTTATAGACTTGATGCACTTCCTTTAATGGGTAATCAATGGATAAGCTCACCTTTAACTGTGGCCAAAATGACTATGGCGCTTGATTTTAAAGAAGCTGATAGTGTTTTAGAAATAGGTTGTGGTAGCGGGTATCAAGCTGCGATTTTAAGTAAGCTTATTAGAAGAGTTTTTACCATAGAACGCATCGAAAAACTTGCAATTAGTGCTATAGAAAAATTTAAAAAACTAAACTATGCTAATATTCATGTAAAATTTGATGATGGGCAAAATGGCTGGAAAAATTATGCACCTTATGATAGAATTTTACTCTCAGCTTATATAGAGCATATTCCAAATGTATTATTTGATCAACTTGAAAATAACGGAATTTTGGTAGCTCCTTTACTTATAGGAAATCAACAATTCATCACTAAATTTACCAAAAAAGATGGCGAGATTAGCAAAGAAGTTTTAGATGAATGTCTTTTTGTGCCTATCAAAGATGGCAAAGAATAGTTAAAATTTCATTTTTAAAATAATAAAACCATATTCATCTTTATATTCACCCTCTTGTAAAAAACCATTTTTCTGATAAAAATTTATACGCCTTATAATTATCTTTATTTACTTCAACATATTTCAAATGATAATCATTTATGGCTTTAGATATTAAAGTAGTGTCTATACCTTTGTTAAAATATTTTGAACTTAAAAACAACATTTCAATTTTATCATCCACAAATGCTAAAAATCCAATCATTTTGTCTTTATTATAACAAATCAAATAATTTAAACTAAAGAATACTTGAGAATTTAAAAGATCATTTTTAATCTTTTCTCTATCAAAATCAGATAAAAAATCATGGGAATGTTTCACACTATCCTCCCATATATCGATCAATTTATCCTTAATATTATCTGTAATTTCTTAAAAATATTTAATTTTAATATAATTATTTTTAAACATAAGCTTCTTGTAGGATTTATTTTTTTATAATTATATTAAAAAAGGAATATTATGAGTTTTAAAAGAATACTTTTTGGTTTATTTACTACTAGCATGCTTTTTGCCTATGAGCAAATGCCTCAAAATGCCTCACATGGAAATTTCATAGACAAAGACAAATGGAAAAATTTAGATAAAAACTGGATTTATTGTGAAAGTGGTTTAAATCAAGATTTTATCAATATAAATAGTAAAAAGGCTACAAACAAAAATCATTCTTTAGAATTTAACTACTCAAATGATTCTTTTGGTTTAATAAATGATGGTTATACCATAAAAATGTATTTTGCAAGCAATGGAAGCCATATCGTGCTAGATAATACAGCTTATAATTTATCGCATTTTCACTTTCATAGCCCATCAAAGATTTCTATTGATAAAAAATCTTATCCTTTAGAAATTCATTTTAGCCATGTAAGTCAAAAAGGCGATATAGTAGTGGTTGTGCTGTTTTTACAAGAAGGCGCGGAAAATCCTTTTATTAAAAAAAATCATCCGTGCTTTTCCTAAAAAAGAAGGCGATAAGCTTTATGTTCAAAGCTTAAGTGCTAATGAGTTATTGCCAAACAATCTTCAATCTTTTTATATCTTTAAAAATAAACTCAACAAGCCTTGTAATCAAAAAATCACTTGGATAGTTTTAAAAGATATGAGCTATGCCTCTAAAGAGCAAATTCAAATCATACAAAATTTAATGGGAAAAAATGAGAATTTGAAAATACAAGAAATTAATAATTTAGAACAAAATGATTAAGTAAGCTAAACTTAATCATGTATAAAAGTTTGAATTTTTTCTAAATTAGCTCTAAAAAGTTTAAAATTTAACTCACTTGAAATTTTTAAATCAGCAAAAAAAGGATTTTTCAAACTTGCTATGAGTAAATAATCATCTTTTTTCAAAACTCTTTGTGTAGAAAATTCTTTATCCTTTACTTTTTCAAAAATACTTTCACTTGAGCTAATATCTTCTTTTAATTTCTTACTATAAAGCAAAATTCCACAAAAGAAATTCCCAAATTCATCTTTAAATTTCACATCATAAAGAATAAAATCATCAAAAATAAAAGAATTTTGAGAATGATAAGTTTTTAAAGAAAAGTCAAAAGCAATTTTTTCAAAATCTTTCTGATAAAAGCCTTGTTTGTCAAATTTAGCATTGTTTTGCTTTAAAAATTCTTCACACATTTTAAATACAAGCTCATTGCGTCCCCACATAAGCTTTCTTCCTAAAATTCTAAAAAACAAAACTCCTGCTAAAACAGCAAAAAACAAAGCTATAATCACATCCTTGCTAAATTGAAAAGCAAGAAAAAATATAACCAAAGCTTCAGCAAATGCTAAAATTTGTAAAGCTTTGAGTCTTTTATTTAAAGCTTGTCTTATGGCTTCAAAATCCATTAAGACTTAGCCTTTTCCATTCTTTTTCTTTGAGTAGGATCAAGATATCTTTTTCTAACTCTAATATTTTGTGGAGTAACCTCTACAAGTTCATCTTCTTCTATCCACTCTAACGCTCTTTCAAGGCTTAATTTTCTAGGTGGTACAAGCTTAATCGCATCATCACTACCACTTGCTCTAACATTAGTTAAATTTTTACCTTTAATAGGATTAACATCTAAATCATTTGGGCGTGAATGCTCACCTATAATCATACCTGTATATACTTTTGTTTGAGGATCAATGAATAATACCCCTCTATCTTGTAAGTTAAATAAAGAATATCCTAGTGCAACACCATTTTCCATAGAAATTAACGCGCCATTATTTCTTTTTTCAACTGCCCCGCTAAATGGACGAAACTCTAAAAAGCTATGGTTCATAACACCCTCGCCTTTAGTATCTGTTAAAAATTGTGATCTAAATCCTATAAGCCCGCGCGCAGGAATTTCAAACTCAAGTCTTGTTTGACCATCTCCAGTTGGTGTCATAGTTTTCATTTCAGCTTTTCTTTTACCTAGTTTTTCAATCACTACTCCTGTAAAATCATCAGGCACATCAATTACTAAATGCTCAAACGGCTCTGTTTTAATTCCATCTTCTACCTTAACGATAACTTCAGGTCTACCCATACAAAACTCAAAACCTTCTCTACGCATATTTTCGGCTAAAATAGTTATTTGAAGTTCACCTCTTCCACTTACTTTAAATTTACCCTCACCTGTGCTTTCATATTTCATAGCAATATTAGTTTTCATTTCAGCTTCTAAGCGTTCTGCGATTTTATTTGAAGTTACATGCTTGCCTTCAGTACCCGCTAAAGGGCCATCATTTACTGAAAATACTATACTTAAAGTTGGTTCTTCTATATGTAAAGGATCAAGTGGCATAGGGTTGTTTGGATCTACAACGCTATCTCCTACATCTAAAGCTTCAAAACCTGCAATCGCTACAATATCGCCTGTCCCTGCTTCTTCAATATCCATTTTTTCTAGACCCATAAAACCAATAAGTTTTGAAATTCTTCCATTGATTTTAGAGCCATCTGCTTTAGCAAGCATAACATTTTGATTTTTCTTTACTTTACCATTAAAAATTCTTGCAATCCCTATCTTACCAACGAAATTATCATAACCTAGAGTAAAAACTTGAAGCTGTAAAGGATTTTCATCACTACCACTTGGAGCAGGCACACGCTCAAGTATAGTCTTAAACAATGGTTCCATGTTAGTGCTTTCATCTTCAAGTGCAAGTTTTGCATAACCATTTTTAGCAGCCGCATATACTACTGCAAAATCAAGTTGTTCATCATTTGCCTCTAAAGCCACAAAAAGATCAAAAATTTCATTGATCACTCTTTCAGGATCAGCAGCTGGCTTGTCGATTTTATTAATAACAACAATAGGTTTAAGCCCTAAAGATAAAGCCTTTTTTACCACAAATTTAGTTTGAGGCATAACCCCTTCTTGTGCATCAACTAAAAGCAAAACCCCATCAACCATTTTTAACACACGCTCAACTTCACCACCAAAATCAGCATGGCCTGGAGTGTCTATGATATTTATTTTTGTGCCTTTATAATTAATAGCAGTATTTTTAGAAAGTATAGTGATACCTCTTTCTTTTTCTATATCATTACTATCCATTACACGCTCTGCTATTTGTTCACGCTCATTAAAAGTTCCTGATTGTTTTAAAAGCTCATCTACCATTGTTGTTTTACCATGATCAACATGAGCTATAACAGCTATATTTCTAATATTATCCAAGTTTTTCTCCAAAGTCTTAAATTTAAAATCTAATATTATATAAAAAAAATGCTTAAAAATTAAGATTTAAAAATTGGAACACTTGTTGCTTTTGTCTTGAGTAAGAATTATTTTTAAGGAGAAAAATATGTCAAACCTAAATACTCAAATCTTTAACGCTAACTTAGAAAAACAAGGAACTTCAGTTTTAAATAGTAAGCATTTTATGGAACTTTTAAATTATTTAGAAGTTATAAATTCAAATGAAGAAAAAGAATTAAATTATGCAAAACTTTCAAGCAAAGTAAGTGAAATTTTAGATGATGCGCAAAATGAAAATGCGGTTTTAAATGCTAAAAACATAGAAGAATTATTAGTGATATTTAAAAATTTTAATCTTACTCATGAAAATTTAAAACTTGATTGTGCAGCACAATTACAAAATTTATTTCCAAATTTAGCAAAAAATAATTTTTTAGTAGGTTAATTAATGTCTAATATCCAAGCTAGTGATGCTTTAAACTTACTAAGCATCACTCCACAGAATGAAAACCCAAGTAAAGAAAACACTAGCTCACAAAGTGATGGCGAGGAATTTTTAAATTCCTTATTGCAAGCAATAAATGAAAAAGATGGAAGTTTACCAAAAGATTTCAAGACTCCACAAAAAGATGATAAAGTTAATGATAAAATTTTAAAAGATGATGTCAAAGATAAAATACCGCTGGATGAAAAAGATGCTTTGAAGCTTTTTGAGGGTGCAAATTTTATGCAAATTCTTTCTTTATTGGAGGTTTTACAAAGCGATAGCAAGGATATAAAACTAAACAAACTTGTCCAAGATAATACTGCTATTTTAGCTCTTGAAAAAAACCTACACAAGCTAAAAAATATAAAAAATATTAATGAGCTTTTTAATGTGGCAAAAGAGCTTGGATTAAACATCAAAAATATAAAATTTGAACAAATTAAAGATTTAAAAGAAGCTTTTCCAAATCTTGATAAAAAAGGTTTTTTTGAAATACCAAAACAAAATAATAATACTAATGTTTTTCAAGATTTAATCAATCAAAAAATTACCAAGCTTTTAAAAGAAGAACCAAATACAAGCAAAAATATAAAAAGCAAAGAAAACGAAGGTGTGTCTTTGCTTTCTTCTGCTTTAAAAAATATAGAACTTCCAAAAAAAGATATAAAAACACAAGCAAAAGAAAACATTCAAAATATAGATTTTAAAGAAAAATTAGTAGAAAAAATTCAAATTCAAGATGAAAAAGAAATAAAAAACGCAAAAAATATCCAAAATACAACAACAAAATTCAATGAAAAACTAAGTGATATTGAGTTAATTAATCTTACTCAAAACACAAACCTAAAAAAAGATATTAAAGAAAAAGAAAAGCTAGATTTTAAAGAAATATTAAAGAATGAAAAACTAACTACTAGCGAAGATAGCTTTAGTAAAAAAATAAGTTCTGTTTTAGAAAATTCAAAAGATTTAAAAACTGAATTAACAAATATAAAAAATACTCAAAATATACAAAATCAAAATCAAGATTTAAAAATTAACTTAGAAAATCTATTAGCCCCTCAAGATAAACATTTAAAAATAGATAAAAATAATCAAAATATAGATAATTTTAGTGATATTTTTAAACACACAAAAGAGTTTTCAAAAGATGAAAATGATCATAGTGAAGAGAATTTAAATTCTTATGTAAGGGAAATGAATAGGGTTTCTAATAATTTTATAAAAAATCAAAATATTCCTATAAAAGAAACTTTCAATGATTTTGCCCAAGAATTTAAAGAAAAACTAGAAAGCTACAAAGCACCTATAACTCGCTTTAGTATAACTCTTAATCCACATAATCTTGGAGAAGTAGAAGTAACTTTAGTCCAAAGGGGTTCAAATTTAAATATTAGCTTTAACTCTAATCAAAATACCCTAAATCTTTTTATACAACATCAAGCTGAGTTTAAAAATGCTCTTGTAAATATGGGATTTACAAATTTAGAAATGAATTTTAGTAATCAAGAAAGAAAAGAACAAAGCAATCCGCAAAGACAAAAAAACAACAATAGTAAAGAAGATAAGGTGAATTTTGAAAAAGAAATTCAAGAAAAACCAAGCTTAGAAATGGTTTTAGCAAAATATTTTTAAATGGAATATTTTTTGCTTTGAGCTTTAAAAATATATAAAAAAGGATTTTTATGTCAAATATAAACACACAAACCCTTCAAGGTCCTTTAGCAACGCTTAATGCTAAAGATATGCCAAATGCTAAAGGAAGCACTAGAGCCGGTGAAGGTGATAGCGGGTTGATTTACAACCCTGGGGCAGAACTTGACAAGGATGCGTTTTTAAAGCTTCTTTTAATAGAACTCCAACATCAAGATCCAACAGATCCTATGGATACTGAAAAAATGCTTACCCAAACAGCACAACTTTCAGCACTTGAAATGCAAGATAATACTAATAAAACCATGACTCAACTTGTAGCTGCGATGACAAAACTACAAAATTCTATTGCAGCAAGCACAGGTATGAGCGCACTAGCTGCAGTTGGAAAGCTTGCAACAGTTAAAGATAATTACCTTGTAGTGGCAGATGATGATATACAATTTCAAATTAATATGTATTTACCACAAGAACCACAAAAAGGTAAAAAGACTGATATTGATATTGAAGGTTTTGAGCTTAAGAAAAATGGCGAAGATAAACTAGATATAACAGGTAAGGTAGATAAAGAAATAGCTGAACCTGGAGAAACTATACATATAAAATTAAAAGATGACAAAGGTCAAGAAGAAACGGTTCAAGCAGTAGTTGGAGAAGATCAAACATTTAAAATAGTAGGACATACCCCAAGTGTTGATATCAAAACAGCAAAAATTGATTCAGCTTATAAATCAGACAGCACACCTGTAACATTTACTATTTATAATGAAGCAGGAGATCCTGTAAGAACAATGAGTGTTAAAGATATGAGTGCTGGTATGAAACAAATCGTTTGGGATAGAACAGATGATAGTGGAAGTCCTGTACCATCTGGAAAATACTATGTAAGAGCAAGCTATATAGGTGAAGATGGCACAACCGTTAATTCAACTTATGGTGCTTATCCTATCACTGGAGTTAAATTTGAAGAAGGTGAAGCTCTAGTTGGTATGGGCGGTAGTTGGGTTAAATGGGAAGATATTAAAGAGATTACAGGATAAAGTCATGTTTACAGCATTTTACAATGGAGTAAATGGAGTAAAATCCCAAAGTTATGGTATAGACAATACCGCTCATAATATAAGCAATGTCAATACAGTCGGTTTTAAATACTCTGATGTGGCATTTAAAGATGTATTTTATAGCACCATAACAACACAATCATATAACAAAGGTCAAACTGGTTATGGTAGTGTAGCAGGAGCTACTAATGATATTTTTGAACAAGGTCCGTTAGTTTCTACTGATAATGAATTTGATGTAGCAATTGCTGGAAAAGGCTTTTTTGGTGTAAGTAATGCCAATGGGGTTTATTATACTAGAAATGGTGCTTTTAAACCTGATGCAAATGGATTTTTAGTAGATTCAAATGGAAATTATGTACTTGGAACTATGAATCCATCATTACAAGAAATTCAACTAAGTGATAGAGTTTCTAATATGTTTGGTCAGATTATGGGACAAAAAGTCACTACAGCTTGGAGTGGAACACCTGGACAGAATTTACAAATGGGTGGAGTTAATACTCAAGGACCTATTTCTGTACCTAAAAATCTTTACTTACCACCTCAACCAACGCAAAATATAACTTGGAGTGGAAATTTAGACACAAGCACCAAAACAGAAGCAGTAAATGTAGATGTAGATGCTTCTAAATTTGAATTTAGTAAAAATGAAGATGGTAGTGTAAAAATTTCAGGTAGTGTAAAAGATGAACAAATTTATGGTATAAAACCTGGCGATACTATATATTTTAAAATCACTGATGAAAAGGGTGCTAGTCAAACATTACAAGCTACTTTAGATGAAAATTTAGCTTTTAGTATCGACAATCAAAAACTAGATAAAGTCGATTTAGAAACAGCCAAATTAGAATCATCTCACTTAAGTGTTGAAAAAGAAGTAGCTGATAGCACAGAACTTTCTGCAAAATTAATAAATCCTGATGGATCTATTAGTTGGGTAAAAGTTAAATTAGATAGAGTTTTACCGCAAAATGGTACAGATTTAGAATACAAAGCTGTTGCACAAGTGTATGATAATGATGGCAATAAAATAGGTGGAACAACTGAAGGTTTAATCACTTTTAACGAATCTGGAGCTTTAGTATCTAACACCTTAAATTCAGTAGATAATAATGGCACAAGGGTTAATATAAATCTTGGTTCTTATTATGATCCAAATATACCAAATTCAGGCTATGATGGGCTTCATGCTTTACAAAACAAACAACCTTCAGTGCATACACAAACAGATGGTAAGGGCGAGGGGTTTTTAAATAATTATTCTATTAACACAGATGGTACTATCATCGCCACTTTTACCAATGGAGATCAAATAGCTATGGCAAAACTTGCTTTGTTTAATTTTACAAACGAACAAGGTTTGGAAAAGCTAGGGGAAAATCTTTATGGGCAAACAGGAAATAGCGGTAATCCAACTTTTTTACTTGATGCTAATGGAAATTTCAGCACAGCAACTTTTAAAGGTTCTTATTTAGAGCAATCTAATGTAGATTTATCGGTAGCTTTTACTAACTTAATCACTCTACAAAAAGCTTATGATTCAAGTAGTAAAAGTATCACAACAGCCGATCAAATGATACAAAAAGCAATCAACATGAAACGCTAATTTTAGCTTTTCATGTTTTATTTATATTTTTTTGCTCTAAGATATATTTTACCTCTTGCTCAAAAAATTCATACACCCTAAGCTGAACCAAAGATTCTTCTTCATTTTTATCTATTAAACGCTCAAGTTTATCAAATTTTATCTTTTGTATATATCTTGGATTTTTTTTCAAAAGCAAAGCAATATTTTTAAGTAAAGTATCCAAACTAAGCTCACTTTTTAAAACTCTATCTACATATTCTTTAGAAGTTTGCACCAAAATTGCTTGCCTGCTTTTATCTTTTGGATAAATTTCACTAGCAATATCAGCCAAAACTTGCCAAATTTCTGCTTTTATATTTTTATTTGCCACAATAATAGCCGCAAAAGATTTTGCTCTAAATTCTAAAGACAGATGACTAGGAACAAAAAATTCTCTAAATTTAGATAAAAAATTTGCAAATATACTCAACATACTTCACCTCAATGTTTTTTAAGATATTTTAAGATATTATTTCAACTGCCTTCTCTTAGACCTGTGCAATGCTATTTTTAAGCACCGCTTCAGGGTGGGAACACAGCAGAGCACTTAGACTTAGTGTGTGCCGCAGTCATCTGGGAGAGGGTTTTAAAGTTTAAAATACCCTTTAATATCCTCACAAATTCTAAAGAAATTTACCCCATTAATAGTCGGATTTGTTTTAAAATACTCATACATTCCCACAAAACCACTTTCAAGCTCTTTAGACTTTACTCCATAGCTAATCGATAAAGCCGCTTCTATAAAAGCTGCTAGCTTATCACAATACTTCAAAGCCTTTCCATCAATAGCCTTAAAACGATCCTCATTAACCGCATCTAAACTACCACTATAAACACTTGGCTTGTTATTAAAAATACGATTTTCAAATTCATTTTTTACAAAGGCACTTTCTTCATTTTGTCCTTCTCTAATACCAAGTATATAACTAAATTCTTCTCTAAAAGATAGTGGTATAAAAGGTAAAATTTTCTCATTAATAAGTTTCATTTCATACTCATTGATGATTTCATTTAAACCATCTATGCCATATTTTACCGGAGAGATAATATCTCTAGTTAAACTTTCGGGTAAATCATGAAACAAAGCACAATAAAAATTGCTTTCTATCCTACCATCGCATGCTTTTACTTCTAAAGAATAAAAATAAGACAAAATAGCTACCACAAGCATATGTCCTAAAACCGCAGTTTCTGGAATCCTTGGAGTTTGTGCCCATCTTTTTTGAAAACGCAAGCGTCCGCTTAGATCGATTATTTTAGAAATTTTTCGATTAAGGGCTATTTTTCTTGCGCCAATTAACTCATAATAATCTTCTAATTCTTCTTCAACCTTAGCCTTAATCTCATCAATATCACTTAAAAATGAACTAGTTTGATAAACTATATTAAACTCCCACCTTGTCGCAAAATACGAAGCAGCTTTTAAAACAAGCCTTTCTTTTGCACAATCTTTACCTTGCAAAAAAAGCTCATAGCGTTTTAAAAACTCACCATTTTCAATATCTTGAATCATCGGTGCGATTTTACTTAACACCCAAGCACTTACTTGCTCATTTTTTGCACGCGTTATCTCATGATACACATCAGGGCGTATATCAGTCACTACCACCCTACTTAAAAACTCAAAAATTCCTGCTTCTATGATAAAACGCATATTGACATCTTTTTCCATTTTAGCAATGAAATAAGCAATGATAAATTTATGTGCTTGTTTATCAAGCTCGACTAAATTTGTCATTCTAGGATAATCATTCCACCTTGATATAGAAGCAGCTTTAAAAATATGCTCTATCAATTCTACACTAATCATTTATTTCCTTTTTTTGCTGTGATTTTACTTTATTTTATAATCTTTAGCAAATTTTAGATATGCTTGAAAATGAATTAGAGTGATTAAAAGCTTTCTATATCACTTAACTTAAGATAAACCTCATCATTTTTACTAAGCTCTTTATGATGATAAATGCTAAAAATATGTCCTTCCAAACTCACGCCTAGCTCATAAAAATCCCCATAAAACACACATTCTAAAACGCTAGCCTTTAAAGGAGTTTGTGAGGTTGAAATTTGTATATCATTAGGGCGTAAAATGCCATTTTTACTTTGTAAATATGCTTTAAAATTCTCATCTAAAATTGTATTTGGATCTATAAAAAATGCTTCGCCCAAAAAACAAGCACTATCTATATTTTTAGGCTTATAAAAAAGCTCTTTAGCACTTCCATAGTCTAAAATTTTTCCATCCTTAATCAAAGCGATATTGTCTGATAAATAAAAAGCATCGTCTTTATCATGCGTAACAAAAATAGCACTAAGCTTATGCTCTTTTAAAATATTTTTGATTTCTTTGCGCATTTTAACGCTTAAAGTGTGATTTAAATTTGAAAAAGGTTCATCAAAAAGTATAATTTTTGGTCTTGCAACTATGGTTCTTGCTAGTGCTACTCTTTGAGCTTGCCCACCGCTTAGCTCATTTGGATAGCGTTTTAAAAGTGTATTTAAATTTAAAATTTCCAAAACCTCATCAAGCCTTTGTTTTTGCTCGTTTTTACCTAAAGAGCTTATACCAAAGCATATATTTTCTTCTACATTTAAGTGCGGAAACAAAGCATAATCTTGAAACAAAACCCCCACATCACGCTCTTGTGGGGCTAAATACATACTCTTAGAAGCAACTAGTTTATCCCCTATATAAATACTACCATCATTGATTTCAAAAAAACCCGCTATACAACCAAGCAAAGAACTCTTACCACAGCCACTTTCTCCCAAAATACTGACAATCTCGCCTTCTTTTAAGCTCAAAGAAATTCCCTTTAAGACCTCTATTTTTCCAAAAGATTTGTAAAGATTGTCAATTTTTAAGATTTCCATTATTGTCCTTTTTGGTTGTTTTTATTTTGCAAATAATGCATTAAAAATGTAGGGATAATCCCAAATAACACTATAATCAAAGATGGCAAAGAAACATTATAAATTAACTCATTTTCACTATAAGCAAATACAAGCGATGAAAGCGTTTGAAAACCTGAAGGTGAAAGTATAGTTGAAATAGGCAATTCTTTTAAAATATCCACACAAATAATCACCACAGCCAAAGCTAAATAATGCTTCATCAAAGGAAAATGAATTTGAGTGAAAATTTTAAGTGGTTTTGATTTTAAGGTTAAATTTGCATAGTCTATATTTTTAGAAATTCTCTCATAGCCTGATTGGGTTGCAAAAATTCCAGAAGCTAAAAATCTCACAAAGTATCCAAAAAACAGCACTAAAAATCCACCACCTATGGCATACTCAAAAGACAAAAGATCAAAAATATAATTTAACACACCCAAAATCACTAAAATTCCCACAGCTACCACAGCTCCAGGTAAAGAATACCCCAAAGTCGTAAGCCAAAGGATGATTTTAGAAGCTTTTGTATCGTTTAAACGCACTATAAAACATAAATAAAATGCCACTCCCACAATAGCAAAAGAACTCACCAAAGCCACACTAAGACTATAAAATGCAGGTGTTAAGACATTGCTTAAATTTTGCATAAAATCAAACCCGGCCCAATAAACAAGCCACATAATAGGCACGACAAAGGCTAAAAATGCCACTAAAAAGCACCATAAAAAGGCTAAAAATGCCTTTAAGCCTTTTAACTCATCTTTTGGAGTAGGCAAAAACACATTTTGATTAAAGCCTTTTTTACCTCTTTGAATTTTTTCTAAAAGCATTAAAAGTGCGATAAATACAAGTAAAGTCACGCTTAAAGCCACAGCACTGACTTCATCGCCACCACTTCCCCATGTTCTAAAAATTCCTGCGCTAAAAGTATCTACGCCAAAATACGCCACCAAGCCATAATCACTCAAAACCTCCATAGCCACCAACAGCAAAGCACCCACTATACCCACACGGCAAAATGGCAAAATCACTTTAAAAAATGTTTTTAAATTAGAAGCCTTAAGTGTTTTGGCACTTAAAATGATATTTCCAAGTCCATAAGCAAAGGTATTTTTAGCAAAAAAATACACATAAGGATAAAGAGCAAAAGATAAAATCACAATCACCCCATATGCATTCATGATATCTATACGCCTATCAACACCTAAAAGCGTGGGAATTAAGCCTTGAAATTCAAACAAATCAATCCAAACAAAACCCATTACATAAGAAGGTATAGCCAAAGGTAAAATCAAAAACCATTCAAAAAATTTCGAGCCAAAAAATTTATAAAAAGCTATCAAATAAGCACTAACTAAACCTATAATCAAACACAACACTAAAGTCCCAAACAATATAAAAGCACTACCAAAAATATACCTTGGTAAGACATTTTTACTCAAATGTTTTAAGGTATTAATATCTATAAAAGGAAGGTGTAAAATAATAGCAAGTATAGGCAGTATGATTAAACTACAGAAAAAAAAGGTGGCAAAAGACCACCTTAAACTTAAAAATTTCAAATTTTATTTTTCCTTAAAATTATTTCCATTGAACTTCATCAAAAATCATTAAAGCTTCTTTAGCATTACCCCAATAAGCTTCGAAATTTGGCTTTTCTACTTTAAACTCGCCCCAAGATTGTAAAATTTTAGCAGGTTTTACTTCTTTATTTACTGGATACTCATAGTTTTGGTTTGTTAAAATTTCTTGTGCTTCTTTTGAAAGCATAAACTCGATAAATTTAACCGCAGCTTCTTTATTTTTAGAAGTTTTTAAAACACCTATACCACTTACATTGATATGTGTTCCTCTATCATCTTGGTTTGGAAAAATCACTTTTACTGAATTTGCAGCTTCAACATCTTTAGGATTTTTTGAATTTGCTAAATGTCCTAGATAATAACTATTTGATATAGCCACATCGCCTTCTTTTGCATAGATTGCACGAATTTGATCACGATCCCCACCTTTTGGAGTGCGTGCAAGATTATTTGCTATGCCTTGTGCCCATTCTTTTGCTTTTTCTTTGCCCAAAGTATCTATCATAGCACTTAACAAAGAAATATTATAAACATTATTTGAACTTCTTACTAAAACCTTACCTTTAAATTTAGGATCAGTTAAATCTTCATAAGTTTTAATCTCTCCATCTTTAATTCTATCTTTAGAAGCGATGATGATTCTTGCTCTTGTTGTAAAAGCATACCATTCGTTATTTTTGCCTCTTAGCTCTTTTGGAGAAAGTTTTTCTAGCTCAGGCGAGCTAACTGAAACAAAAAGATTATTTGTGCGAACTTGTTCTAAATTTCCCGCATCAGCAGTCATAAATAAATCTGCTTTTGAATTTTTACCTTCAACTTCTAATCTTTTAGCAAGCTCATTAGCCTTAGCTTGCACCACATTTACACTAATACCTGTTTTTTCTTGAAATAATTTGAAAATTCCTTTATCAGAATCATAATGACGATGAGAATAAATCGTAAGCTCTTGAGCACTTAAGCTCATAGCAGCTAGTAAAGATAGTAAAACTACTTTTGCTTTCATTTTATAAATTTCCTTAATTTTAAATTTTGAAATTGATAAGGATTATTATATTAATAATTCACTTTATATTTACTTAAATTGATATACATAATCAATTTAAAATAAAATAATACAAAATTAACATAAATCAAGATATTTTTTCTCTTATTTTTATATAATCATCAAGAATACAATATACAAAGGAGATAAAATGACACAAGAGCAAATTCAAATCATCAAAGATTGTGTACCAATTTTACAAAAAAATGGTGAAGTTTTGACAAAAGAATTTTATAAAATCATGTTTGAAGAATATCCTGAAGTAAAACCTATGTTTAATATGGAAAAACAAGCTTCAGGCGAGCAACCAAAAGCTTTAGCAATGGCTATTTTAATGGCAGCAAAAAATGTAGAAAATTTAGAAAATATGAGAAGCTTTGTTGATAAAGTAGCTATCACTCATACAAAATTAAATGTCAAAGAAGAGCATTACCCTATAGTAGGTGCTTGTCTTTTAAAGGCTATTAAAGTAGTGTTAAATGCAGATGAAACTACACTAAAAGCTTGGGAAGAAGCTTACAAAGCTATCGCACAATTTTACATAAACATTGAAAAAGAAATTTATGCAAAAGCTAAGTGACAATAGGCTTTGATTTTTCAAAGCCTATTTTAAAAACGCTATCCCCGCTTTTGCTATTTTTACATCCTCATCTAAGTGTGCTCCACCCACACCTATACCACCAACAACAACTCCATCTATAAAAATCGGTACCCCACCAGGCATAATAGAAAACTTATCATCTAAATAACGAATATCTTCAGGTATTTTACCCTCTTTTACACCTTTAAAAATAACTGCTGTTTCTCTTTTTTGCGAAGTGGCTGTGTAGGCTTTTTTATAACTAGCATTAATCGTATGCACACCTGCTTTATCATCTCTTAAAACTGCTAAAATTTGACCAGATTTATCTACTATGGTAATACTTACATGAAAGCCATTTTTTCTTGCTTCTTTCTTTGCAAGATCCAAAATCCCTTCAACCATTTGCGAAGTTAGAACAGGCTCTTTTACAAGCTCAAAAGATTTTGCCATCAAACTTACTCCTAAAAATAAACATAAAATAAATAATTTTTTCATTTTTATCCTTTAAAATTTTTCTACTGCATTTTTTGCTAGTTCTTTAATATCGCCTTTTAATTCACAAATTTGACCATTTTGTGCGAGTAAAATTCTATCAGCCATGTCAAAATATACTTCATCATGTGTTATAGCAAATATTGTAATGCCTTTTTGCTTTAAAAGTGGCAAAAGCTTAGTATAAAAAAACTTTCTAAACATAGGATCTTGATCAGCTGCCCACTCATCTAAGATTAAAATATCTCTTTTTTCAAGTAAAGCATTAAGCATAGCAAGGCGCTTTTTTTGTCCAGCCGAGAGCTTTATAGTGCTAAAAGTATTTTCCACAAGCTCTACTTTTTCATTTAGTTCTAAAATTTCAAGCCAGTATACCAAGTCTTCTTTGCTAAATTTCTCATCTTCTAAAACATGCTCAAATAAATGAAAATCACTAAAAATCGCACTAATTAAACTTCTATATTCATAAATATTTTCTGAAGTTATTTTTTCATCATCTAAAAAAATATCCCCTTTAAAGTCTATAAAAAGTCCTGCTAAAATCATAGAAAAAGTAGATTTACCACTACCATTTTTCCCTATTAAAAATACGCATTCGCCCTTTTTAAGCTCAAAATTTACAGGTTTTAGTGCAAAATTTTCATTATAAGAAAAAGATACATCTTTAAAACAAAGTTTTTGCCAAGTTTTTTTATTTTGACTAATTTTAAACTCATGAGAATAATTTTCTAAATTTAAATTTGAAATTTTATCTAAAGCGATTTTTGCCATCATAAGCGTAGGAAAACTTCCTATCATAGCTCCAAGTGGCGATCTTAAAAAAAGCACACTTAAAGCAATAGTAGTAGCACTTTGCAAACTAGCAAGTTCATAGCTTAAAGCTATATAAAACTCCACTCCTACTAAAGCTAGCATGGCGCTATTGCTCCAATTATTAGATAAGATATGTAAAATATTTCCTATAGTGGAGCTTTTTTTCTTTTTTAGAGCATTTTTTTCAAACTCGTTTTCATAATAATACTTTGCCCTTAAAGGATTTAAGGTTAATTCTTTATGCCCTTGTAAAATATTTTGATAGTTTTTTTGCAAAGCATCATCATTTTCCCTAGCATTTTTAAAATAAAAATACACCTTGCTCATTAAAAAATTATCCACCAAAAAAACGCACACTATCCACACAAAACACAAAAAGAAAATTTCTAAAGAAAGATAAGCTATATAAGCACTTACACAAATAATCAAAACACTTGATTGTATGAATTCAGGAAGTCTTAAAAGTCCAAAAGAAATACTACGCACATCATTATTCAAAGAAGCCAAAATCTTTGCTTTAGTAGTATTTAAAATACTCAAAACACTTGTATCTAAAATTTGCTTTACAACCCTTCTTTGCATTTTAAAAATAAAACTTTGTCCAAACGAGCTTAAAGCAATTTCTACAAAAGAAGAACTCGCAAAAAATACAAGCAACAAAAGCACAAAATACACGATAATATTTGAGTTTTCAAGATTAGCTTTTAATAAAAATTCATTGATAAAAACTAAAGTCAATACACCTAATATACTCGTAAAAATACTAAAAAGCAAAAAAAGAATGATTTTTAATTTGCTTTCTTTAAATAAAAAAACTAAAAATTTCATTTAATCTAAACCTTAACTCTAAAAGCAAATTATATAACAAAAATATGCATAATAAATTATTTATATTGTTTATGTTTATTTATTTTTATTTAACTATAAATAAATTTTGTTATAATATATTTAAAAATTACATATTGATATTAATAATTATTTAAGGATAGCTGATGTCTAGTTTTTCTAACCATATTCTTTTATCTGGTATTGTTATTTCTATCTTATTTGATCAAAGTCTAGCGCTACCTAGTGGTGGTAAATTTACACATGGAACTAGTGGTTCTATTAGCATAAATGATAATCATATGAATATCCACGGAAATGGGCAAAATTCTGTAATACAATGGGGGGGGGGATTTAGCATAGGCAAAAATGAAAGTGTAAATTTTAATGGAAGCAATAAAAACTACCTAAACATTGCTCATGGGACAAGCAAATCTACCATAGAAGGTTTATTAAATGCAAGTGGCAATAATGTCTTTTTAATCAATCCTAATGGAGTAATCATAACTAAAACAGGAACTATCAATGCTAATCGCTTTGTGGCTTCAACCTCATCAATAAGTTCTGATGAAATACAAAAATTTGCAAATGGAAAAACAAACACCATACAATCACCCATTATAAAATTAGATAAAAACAATGGCAATGTAGTTAATATGGGAAATATTAACGCTGAAGAAGTTGTCTTTATAGGAAATAAAATTTTATTAAATTCAAATATTAAAAATTCAAATGATTTATTAACCAAAATCAACTCAAAAAACATCAAACTTATAGGAAACGAAATAGACATTGATACATCAAATATAAACGCAAATTCTTTATCAAAATTAGAAGTAAGTGCTAAAGAAAGAGGTTCTATATATTTAAATGCTAGTGGATATTACTACGATCCTAATTCTTTTGCAGTTTTTGATAAACTTAAACAAGCTGATTTTCAAAATATAAAACATAATAATAACTCCTTTAACATATATGATTTTGTAGGAATATCTTCAGATGTTGATTGGTGGCATTTTGCCAAAGGTTGGAATGAAAATAAAAAAGATTTTAGAAATACAGCTGTTGAATACAGACTAACAAATGATATAGATTTTAAAGGAAAAAACTATGCAAATTACTGTATAGAAGGATATGGTTGCACCAATATGATAGTAGGATATAAAGATCCTATTTACAATGATAATTGGGAAATTATAGAAGATAATAGCTTTTATAATAAAATTTTTGACGGACAAAATTTTGCTTTAAAAAATATATTCATAGATACAAATGTATTATCAGATTCTTTAAGATATGTTGGTATATTTGGAAATGCTAATGGTTCTGAATTTAAAAATATAATAATTGATTATAACGATAATTCTATTCTATCAAACTCAATGTATACTGGAGGTTTTGTAGGATATGCAAGTGGTGGCAGTAAATTTGAAAATATAGAGTTAAAAAATATCTCTAAAATCTCTACACAAAATAAAAACAATCTCTACGCAGGAGGTTTTATAGGATATGTTAATGGTGCTAACTTTAACAAGATTGATATAAAATCAATAGGAGAAATCAGCGGTATTAGCCTTGAAAATAGATCACATATTGGAGGTTTTGTAGGTGGAATTAACAATGGAAAATTTGAAAATATAAACATATCACAAATAAATAAAATTATTAATGATAAAACAACAAAAGCAACATATACGGGTGGTTTTGCCGGAGAAGTATGGGGAGGAAAATTTAGCAATATCGATATAAGACAAATTGATGAAATTAATGGAGGTTTTGTTACAGGTGGTTTTTCAGGTAATATAGGCTATGCTGATCTTGAAAATATAAATTTAGATATAAACAACATAACCTCCACTTTTACTACTTTACGCCATACTTATGCTGGCGGGTTTGTAGGAAGTATTGATTCTGGTGATACTTATTTTAAAAACATCAATGTGCGTGTTAAAAATGTAAAAAGCATTAGTCAAGATAACAAAGATGGCTCATTGGAAGAAGATTTTTTTGATACAGGAAATGCTTATGCTGGCGGGTTTGTAGGTTTTGCTAATGGAGGTGTTTTTGATAATATTAGCATAGAAGCTGAAAAAATAGAAAGCATTAATAATAACTCCATGGAAGGCACTCGTGCTGCAAGCGGTGGCTTTGCAGGAAAAATAGAAGGATATAGAAGTGATAATTTATCTCTTTCAAATATCACAATAAAAAATATTGACACTATTTCAGGCAAGATTGAAAAAGACAAAAGCGGAATGGTGAATGTTGGAGGTTTTGCAGGATGGATTCAAAAAGAAGGTAAGGGAAGTTTTTCTAACATAAGCATATATGATATAAAAAATATACAAGCTTATGGACAAAAAGACTTTGCCAATGCTGCTGGGTTTATCGGATATATTGAAGGGCGTTCAATGTTTCAAAAATTTAATTTAGATTTTAAAAATATATATTTATTTTTTGAAAATGACTCCCAAATACAATCTTTTGCAAGTGATGGTAAAAATTTAAGTGGAAAATTTATTAGTGCCTATAACGATAAAAATGTAAATTTAGCTTTTAAGAATATACATATTTATCATCATGAAAATGATTTTAATGATGTTTTTAGCGACTTAAAATTATGGAAAGATATGAAAATTAATATTCATACTTATAATGATGATAATAAAAATTTAAAATTTGAAGATTTTTTAAGTAAAGATAATACAATAGCAAGACCTATTATAGAACTACCAAAAAAACCAGATTTTTCAAATAAAATAGAAATTAATTACCCAAATATAGACAATATCATACAAGAAGAAGCCATCCTTGGTAAAGATGATTTATATGAAGATGTCATCAAAAATGAAATTCTAGCAGATCTTATCAATCAGCATTATAAAATATATATTGATGTTTTATTGGATATGTTAGCAGAAAAAGATTATAATCTAATGACAGAAGATGAAAAAGTAGATTTTGTGGCAAAATACTTCATCAAAGATACAGCAAATAATAAATCACAAGCCTTGAAGATAGTTCAAAGTTTAGATTTTATAATGGCTTATCAAAACAACGGATTAAATAATGCAAATAATGATAAATTTGAAGAAGGTGTAAAAGATTTTTATCAAAACAATATAAAATCAAATATAGACAAAACAATTGAGAAAAAAATAAGTATATTAGAAATTCTAAAAGGAGAATTAAAAGATATAGTTTTAAATTCACAACAACTTCTAAAAGAATTGGAAAATATAAAATTACAACTTCAAATAGCAGAAAAATCTTATAATGACTATATAAAAAACAATTCTTCACTAGATCCTAATAAGCTAGCTCAATTACTTAAAAATATCAATATGCTAGAAAAACAACAAGAAACAATAGCTTCCAAATTAGGATTAGCAGAAATTAAAAATAAAATAGAATATCAACACAATAAAGGTAGTTTTTTAATAATGGGAGATTATCAATATGACTTATATAAACCTATTTTAGAAAGCATTGATCTAACACCTAGCATTCCTGTTGAACCTGATTTACCTTGGACCGATCTAACACCTAGTATTCCTGTTGAACCTGATTTACCTTGGACTGATCTAACACCTAGTATTCCTAGCATTCCTACACTAGAAAACAATCAAGCAAAATCAAGTTTAAACAATAATCAAAACTATCCTGCAATGATTAATGACAATATTGCTAATTTATTTTTATTTAATTCTTTAGGAGATGATTTAGTTAAAGATGAAATAATAATCAAAGAAATTGGGGAACTTGATATAGAAGCTCGCAAAAAAACTTGTATTGTAAGCGATGGGTTTAAAGCTATGAACCCATGTGCTAATTAAAGAAAGTTAAATGCATAAGATTATTGTTTGCACCTTAATTTTAACATGTGCTTTACGAGCTACAAATGACAATATAAAAATAATGGAATTATCTCCTGATAGAAATATACCACAAAACAAAGCTTTAAAAGAAAATTTAAAAACTGAACAAAATTATGAAAAATTTCAAGATGCTAGAGAAATCATAAATACACACCAAGAACATTATGAAAAAGAAATACTTACTCACTATAATTTTCACATCACAAACAAAGGAATTGATTTTGAAAATTTAGGAATTGAAGAAGAGGAATTACATAATCTCATATTAAACTATGAACAGAAAAAATTTAATATCCAAGATTTGCAAGATGTATCAAATATTGTTGCTTATTATTTCCAAGTTAATGGCTATCCTGCTGCAACAGTGTTTATTCCAAAACAAAATTTTGAAGATGGCAATATAGAACTAAACATTGCTTTAGGAGTATTTGGAAAACACATAATAGAAAACAAAACCTCGATCAAAGATCATTTCATAAAAGATAAATTAGATAAAAAACTTAAAGGTAGAATTATCTCCACTAAATTAATAGAAGATAGCGCATATAAAGTCAATGAAATGTATGGAGTACAAACCCTAGCAGGCTTACAAGCGGGAGAGAATGTAGGAGAAACTGATGTAGTTATAGAAGTAGTTCCTGATACTAAGGCTAATGTATTATTATATGCTGATAATTATGGTATTGAAAGTTCTGGCAAATATAGAATAGGCATCAGTATGGGATTTAATTCTATATTTAATATGGGAGATTATTATAATTTTTACTTACAATCAAGCAATGAAAAACAAATTAACTATGGAGCAAGTTATACTTTCTTTTTAGGAAATTTAAAAATTACTCCAAGTGTATCAAAAGGAAATTATTCCTTGGGAGAAGATTATGAAAATACCGGATTTTATGGTACTTCTAGAAATTTCGGTATAGACTTTTCTTATCCTGTGTGGATTAATACTAATTCATCATTTTACTTTACTTCAAGTATTTATCATAAAATACTTAGTGATACAAGTGCTGGATTTTTAACTTTTAATAAGCATTCTAATGTAGGTAGCATAGGTTTAGAAGGTTTATTTAGAAATTTTCATAACACTTTTATTTATAGTACCAAAATTAACCTAGGCAAGGTCTATGACGATGGGGTTAATTTTTTAGGTACTAATTATAAAAATAATAGTAATGGCATGGGTTGGTTTAGAAAACTCAATGCTAGTTTGAATAATTATTATAGTATTAATGAGTATATTACTCATACTTTAAATATAAACTATCAAAAGGTATTAGGAAATTTTGAATTAGATTCTTCTGAAAGTTCATCTTTAGGTGGAGCTTATGGGGTAAGAGCTTATGATAATGGAGAGGGAGATGGAGATAATACCATAGTAGCTAACTTTGGTATAAGAATAAATATACCAAATACTAATTTTTATTTTACTCCCTTTTATGATGTAGGTTATGCTTGGTATGAAAAAGCTTCAGGGGATAGATTAGCAGATGAGCATTTTTTAGATGCAGTAGGCTTACAAATACTTTATAATAAAGCTAATGAGTATTATATAAAGCTTGATGCAGCAAGAGCAGTTCATCAGTATAAATATGATGATGAACATAGAATGAAATTGTATTTAAGTGGAGGGGTGTATTTTTAACTACCACTTAGAAAATACACTCTAGTAGCTAAATCTTTAAAAGCTTTAGAGTGGATTAGACCTTGACAAGCTTTGGATTTTGAAGTACTTGCAAATTCACTTTGACTAAAAGCATTTAAAGCCTCATCTAATTGAGTTTTTATGCTTTGATTTTTAGGATCTTTCAAAGCTTGATTTTTTAAATCTGCTATATTTTGGGCTTTGCTTTTTTGAGCATTATCTACCATAAGCGCTAAAAGCAAAACGCTTTCTTTATCTACAAAAAGCACTTTAAAACACTGCTCATCATTTCCTACACTAAAATCAAGCTCTTTGGTGGAATTTTGCAAAGTTGATAAATCTTCATTTTTTATATTTGCTACATTGCTCATTAAAGCTATATTTGAAAGACTTTCATTTTTTAATATATAAGCACTTATATCATTAATAAAAATTTTTAAATTTCCCAAAGCTTGAACTACACTTGCCTCATCTTTACTTGTGCTAAATTTTGGCAGAGCAACCGCAGCTAAAACTCCAAGTATAATTACTACAAACACAAGCTCTATAATAGTAAAAGCTTTTTTCATAATATGCCTTGTAAGTTTTTTACCTTAGGCTTTATAAGATCATCTTCTATATTTACAAATTCTTTACGCTCATAAGCCTCACAAGCTGCCCTTGCTATCATCAAAGCATTATCCGAACAATACTCAAGCGGAGCTAGCAAAAGCTCACATTGATAACTTTGACATAAATGCTCTATTTGACTTCTTAAGCTTAAATTTGCACTAGCTCCGCCTACTATACCAAAGCGTTTAAATTTATACTCTTTAAAAATTTTTTCTAACTTGTTTAAAATATGAGCTATGGCTGCTTTTTGAAATGCAAAGGCAATTTTACTTTTACGCTCCAAACTTAATTCTTCTTTTAAAATTTCCAAACGCACTTGGTTTTTAAGTCCTGAAAAACTATAAGCTAAATCTTTAGAATGAAGCAAGGGTATGCTAAATTCTAAATCATTTTCTTTTACATTTTTAGCTAAATTTTCTATGATAGCTCCACCAGGATAGCCAAGATCCATCATTTTTGCTACTTTATCAAAGCTTTCTCCAAAACTATCATCGGTTGTTCTTGCTAATTCTGTGATTTTACCTTGCTCACTAATAAAAAGCACCATAGTATGCCCACCACTTACAAGCAACACACCCATATCAAAATTAGCTTTTTTATCTAAAAACATAGAATAAATATGCCCTTTTAGATGATTAATCGCAATGAGCGGTAAATTTAAACTAATAGCAAGCATTTTAGCCATAGCTACCCCACCTATCAAACTCACACTAAGGCCAGGTTCATTTGTAACTGCTATGGCGCAAAGTTTGTCAAAGTATTTTTGGCATTTTTTTAAAATCTTAGGTAAAGCTTCACTATGTAATCTTGCGGCAAGCTCGGGCACCACCCCTCCATAAGCACTATGGGCATTTTCTTGAGAAATTTTTGTATGAAAGATACACTCAAAGCTATTTTTATTAATGATAGCAATAGAACTATCATCACAAGAGCTTTCTATGGCAAGAATCAAATCTCTCATTGAAATTCCACTAAAATCATACCGATAAATTTGTCTTTTTGTTCTGCTTTTTCTATGGCTTTTGCAGGTATATTTGCTTTTTTAATTTCTTTAAAATTAGTCTTTCTTTCTAAAACTTGATCGGCTAAATTTGCATTCTTTAACTCATAAAATTCTACTCTGTAAATTTTTCTTTTTTTATCCAAAGAATAACGGCTTTGCATTTGGTTTTTGCTTATAACAATATCACTTTCATCAACACCTCTATCAAAACCTATAACATTAACTCTTACACCTGCTATAGAAGGTATTTTAAAATTATCTTTTACCATAATTTTTTGAGCAAAATTTGTTTGTATATTTTTTCCATCTACTATCACTTCAACACTATCTAGAGCATTTGAAAATTCAAAATACTCAGGATACAATCTTGTTTGCAAGCTATTGCCATAATTGATTGAATATGAGTTAACATTGGAAATTACTGCAGTAATCTCATTACTTGCTTCATAATTTAAAGCTTGATTAATAGGAAAAGGTAAAAAATTTATAGCACTAGCAGGTTTATCAAGATAAAGTAAAATTTTATCATTAAAAAGTTTTACCTCTAAAGGCTTTTCAATAGCTCTATAAACTCCATTTGGAGTTAAATCAAAAGTTCTTTGAAATTCTATATTTGCCTTTTTTAGATAATACTCCACCGCCAAAAGATGATAATATACTCTTAAATGCGTTGGCAAATTTTTGCTCGCTTCATTAGCAAAGGCTGCTTTGTGATTTGACACCACAAAATAAGTTAAAGCCTTTAGCATATCTTTATCATTGCTTTCTTGGGTTTTGGTGTTTTTTAAATGATATTGATGTTCTTCTTTAACCAAAGCTTTATTGATATTTTCCACTGCTTCTTTAGCAATATTTTCCAAATCTGCATATTTAGTAGAATTTACCTCACTTTGATCAATAATACTAGTATTACCCCAGCGATTTGGATTTTTATCTTTGCTTTCATATTGAGGTCTATAAAATCCACTTCCATCGTGCAAATTTATAACCATATTTACCTCAGGTTCCAAAATAAGCTTTTTTATGCGCTCTATAGTGTGAAAATCAGGATCGTTTTCATCTATATGGGCAAATTTTCTATTTAAATCTCCAAAATTTCCTCTATTTCTAGCAATAATACTTTCAAAAGCTAAATTTGGTGCGACAATAATTTTACCTTTAGTGATATTATAATCACTCAAAAGCAAACTAGCAGCATGAAACCCACCTGGCTCGTCTCCTTGTATACCTCCAAGGATTAAAACCGTATTATTATCATCTAAACTTTTTCCATTTTCTTTAACGCTAAACTCTAAAGCAAAAACCACATTTATAAAAATCAAAATACTTAAAAAATATCTCACTTCATTTCCTTATCTAAATAAAGCCTAACTTGCTTATCATACTCAAAAACATCTTCAATTTGGTTAATCTTTGGCACACCAAAATAATCCAATGCTTTAAAAATACCCTTGGCTATGTCTAAAAACTGCGCTTTTTGGGCTAAAAATTGATACACCATATATTCATTTGCACTATTTATAATCACACCCAAGTCAGGCTTTTTCAAAAGCTCATCTTTAAGTGAAAATATAGGATATTTTTTTAAACTAATTTTTTCAAATTTTAAACTTGGCATAGCTAACAAATCCAAATTTTCTATAAAGCTTTGTTCATGCTCATCTAAAATAGCTTGAGCTATAGACAAACGCATATTTGCATGAGAAAAATATGCACTCATACCACCATCTTTAAATTCACATAAAGCATGCACTAAAGACTTTCTTTCTATCAAAGCATCTATTTGTTTAATACCATAAAGATGATAAGCTTCGATGATTTCAAAAAGTTTATTACACATGCTAGCACTATCTATGGTGATCTTAGCTCCCATGCTCCAGTTAGGATGCTTAAGAGCTTCTTTTACGCTAACATTTTTTAAATCTTTGATTTTATAATTATAAAAGGCCCCGCCACTTGCTGTGATAAAAAGTTTTTTAATATCTTTTCTTTTATCTATCAAGCACTTTAGTGCTGCATGTTCGCTATCTATGGCCTTAATCTTAGAAGTGTCAAAAAATTTCCCTGCTACTACTAAGCTTTCTTTGTTTGCCAAGGCTAAAATTTTACCAAGCTTTTGCACCATAAGACTTGAACTTAAGCCTGCAAAACCTACTATAGCATTTACCACTAAAGAACTTTTGCACTCAGCTATCATCGCTTTTAAACCCTCTTGGCCACAAAAAATCCTATCATGATCAACTAAGGTTTTATCTTTTTCATCTTGTATACATACAAATTTAGGCTTAAAAAGAGCTATTTGCTCATTTAAAAGCTTGATATTTTTACCACAAGATAAGGCTTCTATGTTTATGTTTTTTTCTTTAGCAATAAAAAGAGTATTAACTCCTATACTTCCCGTGCTTCCAAGTACGATCATACTAAAGTTGCCATTGCAAATGCTGCAATGATAACAGCATCAATTCTATCTAAAACTCCCCCGTGTCCTGGGATTAAATTACCACTATCTTTAATACCTGCTTGTCTTTTAAAATAACTCTCAAGTAAATCCCCTATCACAGCAAAAATAGCTACGATTAAAGATATATAAATACTTTTTACCAAGCTAAATTCAAAAGAGCCTATGATGGTTCCTAAAATCCCCGCACAAACAATGCCACCTACAACACCTTCTAAGGTTTTATTTGGACTTGTTAGAGAAAAAGCTCTCTCGCCAATTAGTTTTCCTATAAAATACGCCCCACTATCGCAAGCAACGACAATCACTATAAGCCAAAATAATACAAACATACCCTCATAACTTAATACTTGATAAAGCATTAAAATAGGCAAAGTAGGATATATATAAGGCATAAGTTCATTTAAATTTTCACTTTTTTTATAAACTAAATATCCTAAAATCAAAATCAAAGTCAAGAGGCCTATAAAGAAAGGTTTATCTAAAAATGCTCCTATTGCAAAAACACACAAAGCCACAAAAACACTTGCATGTTTGCTTTTAAACATAGTTTTTGCTTCATTAAATGCCAAAAACAATAAAACACCAAAAATCGCAAAATTAATCAAAAAATTATCCACCAAAGCAACAACAGCTATCACAGCTATCATCACAATAGCACTAAGAATTCTTGTCTTTGAAAACATTTTTATCCTTTCTATATACTTAAATCAAGCAAATGAGAACTTTTTTTAACTACTTCTTGCCCCTCTTGTTCATCTTCATCTTCTTGCTCTTGTTCTTGATGATGTTTAGAATGCTTTTTTTCTTCCTCTTGCCTTTCTTTTACTTCATCACTTACTTCATGAGTTTGATTAACTTTTTCAAGTTTTTCAACCGCCTTTTCTTTTGCTTGAAATTCACTCATATTTACCAAAGTTGCAAAAGAATCTTTTGCCAATTCATTACTAGCTTGTGCTGAATGTACTGGTGCATTTTGGTTAGCAAAATGAATACCACCTATGGGACTTATAGGCATACTTACTCCTTTAAAACGCTTAAAGTCTTATAATTTGTATAATTTACAAAAGCCTTTTCTTTTATTTTTACAAAATTCTTACTAGTATAATCGACCAAATAAACTCCAGAACTTAGCTTGGAAAATTCCACACAAAGCTTTGCTGCAAATTCTAGCACTAATTGACTTATTTTTAATTTATTTGAAGTGATGATCACATGTGCACTAGGATAATCTTTTACATGCAACCAAATATCATCTTTTTTAGCTATTTTTAACAAGTATTCATTAGCTTTTTCATTGCGTCCTACGCTGATTTTAAACTCATCAAAATAAAAGCTACTAACCCCTGCATTTAACTCTTCTTTTTTGGTTTTTTTACTTTTTTTAGGCATTAAAACTTCTAATTCTCGCAAAGAAGTGCTTTTAGCAATTAAGTCTTTTAAATTTATTAGAAAATCAAGTTTTTCACTTAAAATTTCTCTTTCTATATTGATATTTTTAGCCTTTTGTTTTAGCTTTTTAGCCATTTTATAAAATTCATTCGCACTATTTTTAGGTGTATCTTCGAGTTTAAAGGCAAGCTCATTTGCATTAAAATCTTGCAAAATAAATTCTCTTTGATAATCTTTTAAAGAATTTAAATTAGCAAATAAAACATCTGCTTTTTGGCTTAATTCTTGAGCTTTTTTTAATAAATCGCTTTCTTGCTCTAAATTTTCTATACTCTCTTTAAGAGTAAAGATTTTTTTATCTATATTTAAAAGTTTATTTTCTTTTATATCTTTTAAGCGATCTTGCTGTAACTTTTTAGCACTTTCTTTAAAATACACATTAAAATCATCAATCTTTACAAATTCTTCTTTTATCTCATAAGCTTTTAAAGCTTGGAGTTTTTCGCCTATTTTTACAACGCGGTAGCTTTTATCTATATGACGCAAAGCTTCTATGATAATATCATCAGTGTCTGTGATGATTACATTAGTGTTTTTTCCTGTAAATTCAAAATAAATCTTAGCCCCATAAGCTTTGTAAGATTTTTCTGATAAAACTTCAAAAGATAAAATTCTATTATTTTCTAATACTTCTAAATTTAAAATCTTTGCGTTAGAGAAGTATTTTTTTAGCATAAAATCAAAAGGTGCATTATAGACTTTTGCTTGGAGTTTATCTTGGTAAATTCCACTTTTTCCACGCGTTAAGTCTAGTATAAAAGCTTGATGATCTAAGCTAAGCTCTAAGATATTATCATCAAGGCGTTTGAGATAATTTAGTCTTTGAAATTGTTTAAAATAATCTTTTATTTGTATTAAATCTGTATATTTCATAAATGTATTATAAAATATTTTGATGAATTTATGAGGTTTTTATGAGTGAAAAAATTCCCTATCCTTGTGTGATTTTATGCGGCGGAAAGTCTTCGCGTATGGGAGAAGATAAAAGCTTATTGCAAGTAGATGATAAAAACTTAACTCTTTATCAATATGAAAAAATGTCAAGGATTTTTAATCAAGTTTTTATTAGCAGCAAAAAAGATAAATTTCATCAAAAAAACTTAGCACTTATTTTAGATGAGGATTTAAACAACTACTCTCCACTCATTGCCTTAAATTCCATACTTAAACATTTTAAAAATACCTATGTATTTATCCTTAGCGTGGATACTCCAAACATAAACAAAGAAAGTTTTTACAAGCTTTTTGATCATCTAAAATCACAAAATATACTCTTAGCAAGCACAAAAAAACACAAGCATTATTTATGTGGATTTTATCATAGTAGGAATTTTGAAAAAACTTTGCAATTTTTACAAGAAAACAATCACAAATTAGCCCTTTTTTGTGATACAATGAAAGCAGAATTTATAGAATTTGAAGATGATAATGAGTTTATAAATTTAAATTATTTTAAAGAATATAAAAAGTGGCTTCATGAAAAAGACAATTCTACCCATAGTATGTGCTTTTAGTGCTTTAGCAAATGAGGATTTATTCAATCAAGCCTTAGAATATGAAAATCAAGGTAAGTACAAAAAAGCTATGCAAATTTATAAAAGCTTAGCTTTAAAAGAAAAACAAAAAGAAGCAAGTTTAGAAAAGTCTTTTAATTTTGAGCAAAATACATCCAAAGAGAAAAAATTAGATGATATTAATCCAAAAAATGAAGCTTTAGCAAACTACCTTGGCACAGAAAAATCATACAATCCTTTTGGTATTAGCACGCATAATCTTAGCTATTTTATGCCTGTTTCTTATAGTTTTAGCAAGAGAGATTATAAAAGCACTGAAACTAAATTTCAAGTAAGCCTTAAAAAAACTCTTTTTGAAAATCTTTTGGGTTTAAATGAAAGTTATAACATAGGCTATACACAAATTTCATGGTGGCAACTTTATAAACATTCTGCTCCTTTTAGAGAAACAAACTATTTACCTGAATTTTTTATCAACTTTCCTATAAGCGGATATGGTGCTTTTGAGAATTTAAAAGATATACGCATAGGCTTATTACATGAATCTAACGGGCAAAATGATCCAAAATCAAGATCATGGAATAGAATTTATCTAAGCAATGCATGGTTTTTTGGCGATTTTATGTTCATACCTAGAGTTTGGCTAAGAATTCCTGAAAAAAGTTCAGAAGATGATAATCCTGACATAGAAAAATATTTAGGTAATTTTGATATTAATCTTGCTTATACCCAAGATGATTATTTTATCAATATATTGTGGCGTAATAATTTAAATTTTGCTAATAACCGCGGTGCAGTAGAAATAAGCGGAGCTTATAAAATTTCTAACAATGGCTTATATATTTACACTCAGTATTTTAACGGATACGGTGAGAGTCTTATTGAGTATAATAAATCTTCAAGCAGACTTTCAAGTGGAATATTGTTAATGTATTAAAATGGAAAAATTTTGCTTTATTAAGTTTATCATTAATAATGAAAAGTCTTTTAAAAGATTGTGCGATTTGTTTAATTATATCAAAATCTTAAAAGATGAGAATTTACAAATAGAAGATTTATACACAGATAAAAGTATATATAATTTTTACAGCAAAAAAGAATTAGAATATTTCTCAAGCAAAGATTGTTGGGAGTTTGATGATATTTTTGACTGCATAGGAAATGGAGAATACTATTTTCACTCCATAGAAAAAATAGAGGAAAATATCGCCAAATTGTATTTTTACCCCATTTCTTTTCCTTATGGTGGAGTTGAACCTATAATCGAGTTTATAAAATCATTTCAAATGAAAATTCTTACAATTGATTGTGGTTATATGGAAGAATTTGAATATTAAAAGCCTTTTTAGACTTTTAATATTTTAAATTAAGAAAAATGCTATAACACTACCCAAGATAAGCAAAGAGCCATTAAAGCATAAAAAGGTTGGTATACAAGTATCTTTTATATGATCACCTTGCTTATCTGCATTAAGCCCTACACTCACTCCCAAAGTCGTTTCACTAGCAGGTGATCCTGCATCTCCCAAAGCTCCAGCAACACCGATGATAAAAATAATCGCAGCAGGTGAAAAACCAAGTTCTATACATATAGGACAAAATAAGGCAGCGATGATAGGAATAGTACCAAAAGAACTGCCTATACCTATAGTGATTAAAAGACCTATAGCTAGCATAATAAAAATAGCTAAAAAGTGACTTTGCTCCATAAAAGGCACGCTTGTTTTTACAAGCTCAGCTATACCTCCACTTTGTTTTAAAACCTCTCCATATCCTGAAGCAACAAGCATTACAAAAGCTATATAACCCATGATTTTAAGCCCATCATCAAAAACTAAATTAACTTTGTTATACTCTACTCCACCCAAAATTACCATCAAAACAAAACCTAAAAGCCCTGATAAAGGTAAATTGTGCGTCAAAATTTGCAAAATCAAAGTCAATCCAAGGCCAGCTAAAACTCCCCATTCTTTTTTACTCATTTTTAGATTTTCAAAGTCCATTTTGCTAATTTGTTCTTCTTGATATTCTCTTGGTTTAGCATAAAATACAAACACAGCTAAAAACAGACCAACTAACATACAAATAGCCGCAAAAGCCATAGTTTGAGAAACTTCTCCTAGACTAATTTGCACCCCATTTGAATTTAAATTATCCACAAGCAAAGTTTGAAAAATAAGCCCAAAACCTAAAGGCACCACCATATAAGGTGTGGTAAGTCCAAAAGTTAATGCACAAGCTATAGCTCTACGATCTATTTTTAATTTATTAAAAAGTTTCAACAAAGGTGGAATTAACAAAGGTACAAAAGCTACATGGATAGGGATTAAATTTTGCGAAAAACAAGCAATAAGTGCCAAAGAAAGTATAAGTAAGTATTTTTTATGTGAAATATAATGCGAAACTATTTTAATCAAATATGCCGTTAGATTAGTTTTTGATATAGCAGCGGCCACCGCTCCAAGCAAAATATAACTTAGTGCTGTTTGCAAATTCCCTTGCATACCATCGATTAAAACCTTCATAGAATCCATCATAGCTTGTGGAAGTTGGGTAAAAAAATCCACCAAACTTAAATGCTCCATATGCATAAATTTAGACCAAATACCTACAAAAAGCCCAGAAAGCAAAACACTAAGCAAAACATTAAACCTAAAAAAACACAAAAGCGTCATTAACAAAACGCCTATAAATACTGGATTAGTTAAAAGCATTACATTCCTTAAATCAAAATAATTGCACATTTTAAATAATTTTCTTTAAAATACTATTTAAGTTTAAAAAATTTAAGCAAAAATTGCAAAATAAAAGCATAAAATGATAGTTTTTACTTTAAAAAAGGATACAAATGAGAAGTGACGCAATCAAAAAAGGACACTTAAAAGCACCAAATCGCTCTTTACTTAGAGCATGTGGCTTAAATGATGAAGATTTTAATAAGCCTTTTATAGGTGTAGCAAATAGCTATATAGATATCATCCCAGGACATTTTTTCTTAAATGAATATGCAAAAATCATTAAAGATGAAATCCGAAAAAATGGCTGTATTCCTTTTGAATTTAACACCATAGGTGTTGATGATGGTATAGCTATGGGGCATGATGGTATGCTTTATTCTTTACCAAGTCGTGAAATCATCGCAAACTCTATTGAAACAGTGATGAATGCACACCAACTTGATGCACTAATTTGTATCCCAAATTGTGATAAAATTACTCCAGGTATGCTCATGGGGGCTTTAAGAGTTAATGTGCCGACTATTTTCGTTAGTGGTGGACCTATGAAAGCAGGAGTAAATAAACATGGAGAAAAAATCAGTCTAAGTTCTGTTTTTGAAGCAGTGGGAGCTTATGAGGCTAAAAAAATCAATGAAGAGGATTTAAAAGATATAGAATGCAAAGCTTGTCCTAGTGGTGGATCTTGCTCGGGTATGTTTACTGCAAATTCTATGAATACTTTATGCGAGGCTATGGGTATAGCACTAGAAGGAAATGGAACTATTTTAGCACTTAGCAAAGAAAGAGAAGAGCTTTTAAGAAAAGCTGCGCGTAGAATTTGTGAAATTGCACTAGATGAGCGTTTTAAAATTCGCAATATTATTACTAAAAAGTCCATTAACAATGCTTTAGTTGTTGATATGGCTATGGGTGGAAGTTCAAATACTATCTTACATATGCTTGCTATTGCTTATGAAGCAGGTGTAAATTTGGATATAAAAGAACTCAATCACATCAGTGTTAATGTGGCCCATATAGCCAAAATCGCTCCATCTTTAAATACTGTTTATATGGAAGATATACACAAAGCAGGTGGAGTAAGTGCGGTAATAGCTGAAATAGCTAAAAAACCAGGCCATATTTTAGAACTTGACACTCTAGATATTAGTGGAAAAACTTTAAAAGAGCGCATTGAGAATGCTGATATTAAAGATGAAAACATCATAAGAAAAATAGACAATGCCTATTCAAATGTAGGTGGGCTTGCTATACTTTTTGGGAATTTAGCTGAGCAAGGCTGTGTGATAAAAACTGCAGGTATTATGGGCGAGCGTAAATTCAAAGGAAAAGCGGTTTGTTTTAACTCTCAAGAAGAAGCCATTAAAGGCATTATAAAAGGTAAAGTTAAAGAAGGTGATGTGTGTGTGATACGCTATGAAGGACCAAAAGGTGGACCTGGCATGCAAGAAATGCTTAGTCCGACTTCATTACTCACAGGCATGGGACTTGGTGCTAAAGTTGCACTTATAACAGATGGTCGTTTTAGCGGAGCTACAAGAGGACTTAGCATAGGCCACATTTCTCCTGAGGCTGCAGAAGGTGGACTTATAGCGCTTTTAAAAGATGGTGATGAGATAGAAATTGATGTAGATACTTACAGCATCAATGCAAATTTAGCCCAAGATGAAATTGCTAAACGCAAAGCAAATTTTAAAATGCCTTATAAACAAATAAATTCAAGATGGCTTAAAATGTATCAAAAGCTTGTTAGTAATGCTAGCAAAGGCGGGATTTTAGACTTAGAATAATTTTCTTAATTTCTTAAAGAAATTAAGAAATATCTTTTTAAATGTAAAACAAAATATGAAAAATTATGTTAAAGTGGCCGGGAGAAAGGGATTCGAACCCCTGGAGGTGTGACCCTCAACGGTTTTCAAGACCGCCGCTTTCGACCACTCAGCCATCTCCCGTATAAAGAATAAAAATATCAAGTATTAACATCGCATTGGAGGCGACATCCGGATTCGAACCGGAGATCAAGGCTTTGCAGGCCCATGCCTTACCGCTTGGCTATGTCGCCTTGAGTTACCAAAAAGTGGTGCCCGAGGCCGGACTTGAACCGGCACGGAAGAAAAATTCCGAGGGATTTTAAGTCCCTTGTGTCTACCAATTCCACCACCCGGGCGGGTGATAATGGAGCGGGAAACGAGATTCGAACTCGCGACCCCAACCTTGGCAAGGTTGTGCTCTACCCCTGAGCTATTCCCGCATTAAAGTTGAAATTATATCAAACTAATCTTAAATATATATAAAAATTATTTTTATTATAAATTAATAAAAAAATTATTTTTTTATAATATAATTCCGTAAATACAATAAACTTTTTAAAATATAATGATAAAGTTAGATATAAAATTATTATATTTTAAAATATAAGGTAAAATCAAAAACAAGGAGAACACAAAAATAATGTTAAAATTGAATGTATCAGGCAAAATGACTTCAATAGTTGGACTATTAATTATCACCATATTAAGTATAGTTAGTATTTTGGGTTATTTTCAAACCAAAAACAATACTTTTGAACTCATAAAAGATGTTCAATTAAAAACAATGGATGATGTAACTCTAACTTTTAATAATTATGGTCAAAGCAAAAGAAATGCTATAAATACTTTAGCAAGCGAACTCTCTAAAGCACCATTAGATGATAGAGAACAGATTTTATCGCTTATTTCATCTTTTCAAAAAGCTTTTAATTTTCAACTAACTTTTTTTGGAATTGAAGAGTTAAATGGTGTATTTTTATCAAATGGAAAATTTTTAAATCCTGAAAATGGATTTAATTTACAAAATAGTATTTGGTATACTCAAGCAAAACAAGCAAAAACAGTTATTACAACTAATCCTTATAAATCATCAACAGATAATACCGTTACCATGACATATGCTGCACCTGTATACAAAAATGGAAAATTTATAGGTGTTGTTGGTGGCGATTATGCATTAAGTTCTTTTTCTAAAGATGTATTAGCTTTTGGTAGATCTGCTACTACTTATGCGGTAGTATACAACAATGAAGGTGAAATAATGTTTCACGAAAATCAAGATAAAATACTAACAAAAGACCAATTAGGCATAAATATATCAAAAATTATAAACACAAATCCGTCATACTATTTAGATCCAGATAATAGAGACTCTTTATTTCAAGTTCAAGATGATAAAAATACATTATATGAAGTAATGTGTAATTCTACCATAAATCAAAATTTTAAAGTTTGTACAATTACAGAAAATCGTGCTTATACAAATCCTATTAAAAAAGCCTTATCTGCTCAAATTATAGTAGGTTTAATAGCAATAGCAGTCGCTCTACTTGTGGTTAAACTTGTAATCCAATATAATCTTTCTCCACTTCAAAAAATCCAAATCGGCCTTAACTCTTTCTTTGACTTTATCAATCATAAAACAAAAGATTCTGCTATGATAGATGTTAAGACTAATGATGAATTTGGAGTTATGGCCAAAGCCATCAATGAAAACATCACTAAAACTAAAAATGCATTAGAACAAGATGCTAAAGCAGTAGAACAATCAGTTGATACAGCTAAAGAAATAGAAGGTGGTAATCTAACAGCAAGAATAACAGCAATTCCTGCTAATCCTCAATTAATAGAATTAAAAAATGTATTAAATGATATGCTTGATGTATTACAAGCAAAAGTTGGTTCTAATATGAATGAAATCAATAGAGTATTTGATAGCTATAAGGCATTAGACTTTACTACTGAAGTTAAAAATGCTAAAGGTGGAGTTGAAGTAACTACTAATGTATTAGGTCAAGAAATAGTAGCTATGCTAAGACAATCATCTGAATTTGCTTCTTTATTAGCAGATGAGAGTGGTAAATTACAAAGTGCTGTTAAAGACTTAACAGATTCTTCATCTTCTCAAGCTTCTTCTTTAGAAGAAACAGCAGCAGCATTAGAAGAGATTACTTCTTCTATGCAAAATGTATCTCATAAAACTAGTGAAGTTATTGCTCAAAGTGAAGAGATTAAAAATGTTACTTCTATAATAGGTGATATTGCTGATCAAATTAACCTACTTGCATTAAATGCAGCTATTGAAGCAGCTCGTGCAGGAGAACATGGTCGTGGCTTTGCTGTTGTTGCTGATGAAGTTAGAAACTTAGCAGAAAGAACTCAAAAGTCTTTAGGTGAGATTGAAGCTAATACTAATATCTTAGTTCAATCTATTAATGAAATGGGTGAGAGTATTAAAGAACAAACTACAGGTATTACTCAAATTAATGATGCTGTAGCTCAAATTGATCATGTAACTCAAGAGAATTTAAAAATAGCAAAAGATAGTGCTGTAATTTCTGATAATGTTAATAAGATAGCTAATGATATCTTAGAAGATGCTAGGAAGAAAAAGTTTTAAATAATTAAACTAAACCCATTAAGGGTTTAGTTTGAGTGATATAAGATTTTAAGTGTTAATTGCTAAGCTGGGGTTGGTGATTTTGATTGGATGTGATTGTTATTTTTTATAATTTTTTTATTAAAAAATAGTTTTTTTATATTTAAATAATGCATTTTTTTATTAAAAATAATACAAGATAATTTTTCCCTTAAAATTTACAATTTTTAAACAAGGATAATTCATTATGAAAAACATTACAAGAAGTTTAACGGGAAAATTAACTTTTTTTGTTTTTTTAGCAATTATAGCTATTTTATTTATAGCAAATGCATTTAATTATGCTGAAGTAAAGCATGATGTTCAAAAACTCATCAATGATATACAAGTTAAAACAATGCAAGATGTTTTAAAGAATTTTGATGACTACACTGCTTCAAGAAGCGATGCTATTAGATCTGTCGCCTCTGAATTGCAAAAAAATCCTAATGCGAGTTTAGAAGAAATTTACACTATGGTTAAAGTTGCAAAAGAAGCTAGTCGTTTTGATGTGCTATATGTAGGACTTGCACACAATGGTGCAATGATTAGATCAAATGGAAACCATCAAATGCCATCTGATGGCTATGATCCTAGAACAAGAAGTTGGTACACAAGTGTTGCTTCTGGAGAAAACAAAGTTGTAATATCAAAGCCTTATATTGCCCCTAGCTTAAAAGCTCCTTCTTTATCTTTTTCATATCCTATAGTTGTTAATGGTAAATTTATAGGTGCAGTAGGTGGAAATTATGATTTAAATACTTTTTCAGATAATGTATTATCAATGGGAAGGTCACAAAGCGGATATACTGTGGTTTTAGATAATGATGGAACTATACTTTTTCATGAATCTTCTGAGGCATTATTAACAAAAAATGAATTAAGTCAAAATATAGTAAAATCATATCTTTCAACACCTGAAGGAAAATCAGGACTTCTTTCAAGCTCACCAATGTTAATTGAAGATGGAAATGCTCCTCGCAAGGCTGTGATTTGTCAGAAATCTTCAACAGGATATAATGTTTGTGTGATTGCAGATGAAAAAATCTATAAAGACCCGGTAAATAAAGCTTTAATACAACAAATCATTATTGGTGTTATAAGCTTGGTAATTGCTCTTGTAATTATAAGATTTATGATTAATTATAATCTTTCTCCACTTCAAAAAATCCAAATCGGCCTTAACTCTTTCTTTGACTTTATCAATCATAAAACAAAAGATTCTGCTATGATAGATGTTAAGACTAATGATGAATTTGGAGTTATGGCCAAAGCCATCAATGAAAACATCACTAAAACTAAAAATGCATTAGAACAAGATGCTAAAGCAGTAGAACAATCAGTTGATACAGCTAAAGAAATAGAAGGTGGTAATCTAACAGCAAGAATAACAGCAATTCCTGCTAATCCTCAATTAATAGAATTAAAAAATGTATTAAATGATATGCTTGATGTATTACAAGCAAAAGTTGGTTCTAATATGAATGAAATCAATAGAGTATTTGATAGCTATAAGGCATTAGACTTTACTACTGAAGTTAAAAATGCTAAAGGTGGAGTTGAAGTAACTACTAATGTATTAGGTCAAGAAATAGTAGCTATGCTAAGACAATCATCTGAATTTGCTTCTTTATTAGCAGATGAGAGTGGTAAATTACAAAGTGCTGTTAAAGACTTAACAGATTCTTCATCTTCTCAAGCTTCTTCTTTAGAAGAAACAGCAGCAGCATTAGAAGAGATTACTTCTTCTATGCAAAATGTATCTCATAAAACTAGTGAAGTTATTGCTCAAAGTGAAGAGATTAAAAATGTTACTTCTATAATAGGTGATATTGCTGATCAAATTAACCTACTTGCATTAAATGCAGCTATTGAAGCAGCTCGTGCAGGAGAACATGGTCGTGGCTTTGCTGTTGTTGCTGATGAAGTTAGAAACTTAGCAGAAAGAACTCAAAAGTCTTTAGGTGAGATTGAAGCTAATACTAATATCTTAGTTCAATCTATTAATGAAATGGGTGAGAGTATTAAAGAACAAACTACAGGTATTACTCAAATTAATGATGCTGTAGCTCAAATTGATCATGTAACTCAAGAGAATTTAAAAATAGCAAAAGATAGTGCTGTAATTTCTGATAATGTTAATAAGATAGCTAATGATATCTTAGAAGATGCTAGGAAGAAAAAGTTTTAAATAATTAAACTAAACCCATTAAGGGTTTAGTTTGAGTGATATAAGATTTTAAGTGTTAATTGCTAAGCTGGGGTTGGTGATTATTAATCGTCGAATTTTTGGCCTAAAATATTACCTTTAAAATCTGTATAAATTTCCATCATATTGTTTGTTCTAAATTTATAGCCATTTATTTTTTTATCTACTTCTACAATAGCTGCATTTGGTTGTACTGCTTGTACTTTTGCAATAATTTCTTTTGGGATAAATCCTGTTGGAATGCCTTTGTATTTACCATCAACTTCTTTCCAGTCTCCATTGATGATAAAGTCAATTTCAGTCCCATCAACTAAATTTACTTCATAAGAATCTACATCTTGTTTTACATAACCTACATTTACACCTTTAAAATGAGTGTTTAAAAACTCTTGAGCTTTTTGAGGTAGAGCATTTGGACTTACAACCATATCTGCAAACATAGAACTTGCACAAACTAAACTAGCTAACATTAATTTTATTTTCATTTTTTCTCCTTTAAATAAAAGTAAAAAATGATATTAACTGCTTGTGAAATTTATGTGAATTTAATTTTTAAAACCAACTATTTTATTTTTATCAAATGAAGATTCTATTTCTTTTTCTATTGTATGTAAAAAATCACTCATTTTAAAAACACCATCCTTAGAAATAGCTGCTTTCAAAGCTGTATTTTTAACTACCATAGCAATTTGAGCTCCACTTAGCTCATACAAAGCAAGGTTTTTTAAATCAAAATTATCATCAAATTTAGTATTTTTAGGTAAAGCTTTTTGCCATATCATCAAGCGTTGTTCGTAATTTGGCTTTTTAAATTCTATTTTATACTCAAATCTTCTTGAAAAAGCCACATCTAAACTTTCTAAAAAATTAGTCGTAGCTATGATAACTCCGCTAAAACGCTCAATTTGTTCTAGAAAAATATTTTGCATTTGATTGTGCATTTTATCAGCACCGCCACTACTTTCTACCCTAGTACTTAAAAATTGATCAGCTTCATTTAAAAGCAAAATAGGACTTTGTTTGCTTGTTTGACAAAGCTCTTTATAAGTATCAAAAATTTTTCTTACATTTTGCTCGCTCTCGCCCACATATTTGCTTAAAATTTTAGAACAATCAAAACTCAAAATAGATTTTTTCATAGCTTTTGCCATACTTAGCGCACTCATAGTCTTACCCGTGCCAGCAGGACCATAGAAAATTATCTTAGCTTCTATATTTTTATTTGTTTTTATACCCCATTTATTTAATCTTTCCAAAACCTTTTTATCTTGTTGTTTTAATATACTTTCCAATAGATCTTTAGTGCTTTGGGGCATAATAACATCATCTATATTAATATTTGGCTCAATTAGCTCAAAAATATCTTGTTCTTTAACTAAATTTTGAAGTTTAATTTTTTTATTCTTCTTTGGTTCTTTAAAATTAATAATTCTTTGTAAAATATCATCACTTAAATAAAAAATCTTAGTTATATCACCCAAAGAATTAACAAATTCATCATATTCTAAAAGATTTGAACTAAGTAGCTTAGAATCTTCTTCTAGTAAGACTTTGTTTTCTTGTTTTTGAACATCATCTTCGCTAATTAAATGAAGTAAAAAATTAAAATCTCTACTATAAGAATTTTCAGTATTTAGCAAATACTCTTCTTTTAATAAACTAATAAATATCAAACATTCTTTATCGTTTAAAGCATACTCTTTAAAAATATCTGCCAAAACATTAGAAATTTTACTCTTTTTTAAACGCTCTTTAATATATGCTTCAAATATAGCTATATCTTTTTTAATATTCTTACTTTGAGAGCTTTTAGCAAAAAAACGCAATCTTTGATATAGCTCGATTTTAAAAAATTCATCTTTTAAATATGCAATATGATCTTCATAAATTTGATCTTGCATAAAATCTTGTATAGTTTTATTTTCTAAAATTTGTAAAAAAACCTCACTTAAACTTAACTCGCATTGTAACAAATTTAAAAATAAACTTGAGTTTTTACTCGATTTAAAATCAGAAAAAATTTGAATAATAAAACCTTTTTCTATAAGATTTTTAAGATCTTTTAAATGATCTAAATACTCATATTCATCATTTTTAAAAACTTCACTAAGAAGATTATAGGCATTAATGCTTACATTTGCTTGTAAATAATTTTTACACAAATGCTTTAAAATTAAAATTTCATCTTCACTGCATTGTAAGTTTTTATAAATATTGCTTTTAAAAGTATCATTAAGAAAAAGTTTTAAATCTTTCATATTTTCCTTTATATTGATTTTATGCTAAATTTAATTTTAGATTTTTTGTCACTAAAACTCATATTTTTATCACAAACCTCATAAAAAATATCATAATTTTTGCTTATAATATTTTGAGTAAAACCACAAGAAGTGATTTGCTTATTTTTCCCATAAAAAATAGGTTTTTTGTAAATTAAATCTTGCAAAAAATCATCATAATATTCATTATTAAAAAATCTTTTATTAAAAAAAGTTTTTGCATAACAAACACCATTAATGCAAATTTTATCCATGATTTTTAACTCAAGTAAAGCCTTAGAGGCACTATAAAGTTCTAAACTTGTAAAATTTTTTCCCTCATATAAAAAGCCATAATCAGCAAATCTAAATTGAGGGGTTTTTAAAACAATATAAGCACTTTGTGATTGTGTTTTACTTTTTAAAGCACAAGAGCTTAAAAAAACACACACAAAACACAAAAAAATTATTTGAAGTAACTTTATCATTTAAGGTTTTTAAAACTAAGATTAAGTTCTAAATTTAACTCTTTTACTATTTTCATCACGCTTTGTAAATCATCAATTTGCTTACCAACTACGCGAATTTCATTGCCTCTAATACTTGAAGTTACCTTTAACTTACTATCTTTTATAGCTTTATTAATCTTCTTAGCACTATCAGCATCAATGGCATCATTAACTTTTAAATTCAATCTAAAATTTGCTCCACTCTCCCTGTTTAACTCTTTAATACCATTAGGGTTAATCCCTCTTTTGATAAGTTTTGAAATAACAATATCTTTTAGCACTTCAATTTTTGCTTCACTTGAACAAGTAAGCTTATAAATACTTTCTTTTTCATTTAGCTCTATTTCACTTTTAATACCTTTTAAATCATATCTGCTATCAAGCTCTTTTTTAGCTTGCTCTAAAGCATTTTTTAGCTCTTGTTTGTCAATTTCCCCACTAATGTCAAAACTATGTTCATTTGCCATTTTCTATAAACTCCTTAAGATTATTAAATACGATTTGGACTAAATTTTGTATGGATTCTTCACTAGCCCATGCAACATGTGGAGTGATAATTAAATTTTCTTTATTTTTTATATTAAGCAAAGGATGATTTTCAACCATAGGTTCTATTTCAAGTACATCAAGCCCTACTCTAATATTTTTTTCATCCATAATTTGAGCTAAATCTACTTCATTAATAATCCCACCACGACCTACATTAATTAAAATGGCCTCATCTTTTAAAAGCATTAATTCTTTCTTATTTAATAAATTTTTTGTTTTTTCATTTAAAGGTGCATGGATACTTATCACATCAGAAGTTTTTAAAAGCTCTTCAAGGCTTACTTTCTCATATGTATCATCATTATTAACCCCTGAGGTAGAATAATAACAAACATTTGCTCCAAATATTTGCGAAGCCTTAGCTACCTCTTTACCTATAACTCCAAGCCCTATAATACCATGTTTTTTTCCTGTTAGAGTATGTAAAGTTCTACTAAAATCAGTGAATATTGGGCTTTTTACCCAAAGCCCTTGTTTGGTCCATCCATCATAATATGGGATTTGATTTAAAAAAGCAAAAAGCAAAGCAAATGTATGACTTAAAACACTTTTGGTAGAATACCCAGCTGCATTTTTTACTATTATACCTTTAGAATTTGCATAAGCTACATCTATATTATTTACCCCTGTGCCAAGCTGCAAAATGAGCTTTAAATTGGTGTTATCTATAACTTCTTGATCAATGATGACTTTATTTATCATCACAACTTGTGCATCAGATATTCTTGAGATAACCTCATCTTTAGATGTAAGTTCATAACTTATAAATTCCCCAATACTTTCAAAAGCTGTTAAATCAGCTCCACCTAAAGTAGCAGCATCTAAACATACTATTTTCATTTTTTATCCTTTAACAATGTGCCCTACAAATTTAGAATAATTATCAAGCACCAAACCACCTTTTCTAAAACCTAAACCACAACCCTCATAAGCAAAGAAAACTCCTGCTTGATAATAATCATTTTCATTTTGATTAAACTCAGCAAATTCTTGATACACAAAACGATTGTTTTGATAATCTCCACTTGTTTCAAAACTTATATCTCCATTAGCTTCTATAATAGAAACATTTGCTCCTTCTCTACCAAAAACAGGCTTTTTAACACATTTTTTACCCACTAAAGGTTCATCACTTGTTTCAAGCAATAAAGGATGATTTGGATAAAGCTCCCATAAAATTTTCATTATACCCTTGCTTTGAAAAAGTAAAGTATAAGCAGGATTTAAAATAATTGCTTTTTGATTTTGCATAATTTGAGTTAAGAGCATAGCAAGTTCACCCTCTTCTATAGCTATACTTTCCCAAGGAATGAGTTTGAAAAAATACTCAAAATTTATATCATTTTTAAAAATTCCTTCGGGTGAAAATTCTACCTCATCAATATAAGAAAATTCACTCTCAAAACCAGCTTCACTAGCAATGTGTGCTAAAAGTTTTGTTGTAATCATATCCTCATCACTACCTGCAATTGAAGAAAACAATATTTTCCAACCTTCATAATATTTTTCAAATTCACTTACATCTTCTTCTAAGGTTATAAGTCTTTTAAAATTATCTCTTAAAGCTTCATATATATTATTAAATTGCGAGCTTTCATCTAAGTTGTTTTGCTTTAAAATAGCCCATTGCAAAATAGCACTTTCAAATAAAGATGTTGGAGTATCAGCATTAAATTCTATTAGTTTTATAGGCTTACCATCAAGCCCACCTGCTAAGTCAAACCTACCATATAAATGCCAATGCACATCATTTTCCCAACTCATCTTAATCGCATCAACCAAATTAAAAGGAATTCCAAGCTCGTCAAAACGATCATTATCAATCACTTCTTGTGCAGCAGCTACAAACATATCATAAAGCTCATTAACTGCTTCATAGTATGCATTTGCTTCATCTTCCCTTACACAAACTAAATTAGAATCTAAATAATCACTTCCATCATTATCCGTATGCCATGAAAAACCTATTTGCTCTAAATAAGATTTTTCTAAAGGATTTACTTTTAAAAAATTCATTTTTTCACCTTTTAAGAGCCAAAAGAATTTGTAGAGCTTGAAGTAGCTTTAGAGCCACCACCAAAAAAGCCTGATTTTTTTGCATTTGATCCTGAAGTAGCACTTGTACTTGCTTTATTAAAGCTATTTACACTTCTTTGATAAGCACTTTGATTTGAAAATGCTCCTCTTTGTTGATTTGCAAAATTTTGATTGTTAAAAAGCTTTGAACCTATCCAACTTCCTAAAATAGCTCCAGCTGCACTCGCAAGCAATGTCTCGCCTAAAGAAAGCCCCCCGCTACTCATTTGGGCATTGTTTGGATTTGTTAAATTTGAAGTACCATTGTCTATTTTAGCGGCTTCTTCTTGGATTAATTTATCCATTTCTTCTTTGCTTAAAACCCTTTCAGTTCCATCAAGTTGTTTTAAGACTACCCTAGTTTCATCACTTGGAAATTGATCTTTGATTTTGTATTGATTTGGAGCGGTTTCTTCAATAATAACAAAGGCCCCTTGAGTATTTGCCGCTTGACTTAAAGCGTTATTGCTAGAATCATTTGTATTATTACTACATGCACTTAAAGCACCTGCACTAATTGCAGCAATACCACTTATCATACTAAGTTTGAGTATAGTTTTAATATGTTTCATAATCTTTCCTATAAAAATTTATAAATTTAACTTAATAAGATTTTAACAAAAAAAGTATTAATAAAAATTAATTGTTTTAGTTTATCATAGTCATTAAATTACTACTTAAAATAAACACAGCAAAAACAAAAAATATAAAAGCACTTAGATAATCAATAAGTTTTAAATTCTTTTGATAAATTCTTACCATAAATGGTTTAGAAAATAATAAAGAAATCAAAGAAAAATAAATTATAGTTTCTAAAATCAAAACAAATATCAAGACTATCAGCATCCATCGCATTTGTGTAAAATCAAAACTTGCAAAAACACTGGCGAAATAAAAAATTGCTTTAGGATTAGATAAATTTGTAATCATTCCACTTAAAAATGCAGATATATAAGTTTTTTGAACTTTAATTTTGTCATTTTTTGTATTCTTGTAAATCTTAAAAGATAAATACAAAAGATAAAATGCTCCAAAACTTGATAGTATAATTTGTAAAAATGGGAATTTATGAAAAACGACATTTAATCCGAGTATAGAAAGTATAATCCATATACTAACAGCTAAACTTACTCCCAAGCTTGCCTTTAAAGCACTTTTAACCCCTTCTCTTAATGCATATGAACTTACTAAGAAAAAATCAGGTCCTGGTAAAATAAGTCCGAAAAAATGAATAATTATAATCCAAAAAAACATAAATATTTTAACGAAGAAAGCCGATTTCTCGGCTTTTTTGGTATTAGAGTCTTGACTCGTAGCGTCTAAGCATATAAAGTCTTTTAAGCATTTTTTTGCGTGCTGAAATTTTTTGTTTTTTGCGAATTTCAGTCATAGGCTCAAAAAATCTTCTAGCGCGAACTTCAGTAACAACTAGATTTCTATCTACTTGCTTTTTGAATTTTCTATACGCTTCATCAAAAGACTCATTAGGATGTACCTTGATTCCTGGCACGACCCTCACCACCTTTCTTTAAATAAATTTTAAAATAAGGATTATATCATAATTTTCTTGAAAATAAAACTTATTTTTGTAATAATTATATAAATAAAAATTAAATATAAATTATTAATTAAGACAAAGTTTGATTTAATTTTTCTAATACTACAATATAAAGAAATATTTCTAAGGAAAATAAAATGAATGCTCACATCACAAACTATACTAAAAAAAGATATATAGCTTATATCATTTCTATGATCATTTTTATAGCACTACCTTTTATAAAAATAAATGGAAATCATTTCTTTTTATTAAGCTTTGATCATAAAAAACTTAATTTATTTTTTATCGCTTTTGATACTCAAGAGCTGTATTTAATGCCTTTTGTTATCATGGGTATGTTTTTAACTATACTTTTTGTTACTACTTTAGCAGGAAGAATTTGGTGTGCTTGGAGCTGTCCTCAAACTATTGCTAGAGTTATTTATAGAGATCTTTTGCAAACAAAAATCTTTAAAATTCATAAAAGCACAGCAAATAAACAAAAGCAAGTCAGTGGATTTTTCGTCAAAAAAGCTTTAAGTATTGTGATTTTTTATCTTTTTTCATTGTTAATGATGAGTGCATTTTTATGGTATTTTGTACCACCTGAAGATTTTTTTACATACATTCAAAATCCTGCTGATCATTTATTACTTTTAGGGATTTTATTTTGCGCTTCTTTGGCTTTTACTTTTGATATAGTATATTTGGGTGAAAAATTTTGTGTTTATGTATGTCCTTATGCAAGAATTCAATCTGTAATGTTTGATAATAACACCGTTCAAGTAATATATGATGATAAAAGAGGAGGTATGATTTATGATGGACATACCAAACTTTATCAAAAGCCACCACAAGGTGAATGTATAGGATGTGAAGCCTGTGTAAAAATTTGTCCTACACATATAGATATACGCCAAGGAATGCAACTTGAGTGTATTAATTGTCTTGAATGTGCCGATGCTTGTTCAAAAGTTCAAGCCAAATTTAATCGTCCTAGCTTAATTAATTGGACTAGTGCAAAAGCTATTGAAACAAGGGAAAAAGTAAAATATTTTAGATTTAGAACTATTGGATATTTGGTTGTTTTGTGTGGTGTTTTTGTGGCTTTAGTTTTAATGGGAAGTAAAAAAGAAAATATGCTTTTAAATATCAACCGTTCTAGTGAGCTTTATCAAATCAGAAAAACCCATGATGGAGAATTAATTATTAGTAATGCTTATGTATTTTTATTTCAAAACACCGATAATAAAACTCATGAGTATTATTTTGATGTGAAATTACAAGGCATTGAAGATGGCTTAGAAATCATTAGACCTAAAAAATCTTTTAAACTAAAAGCTGGCGAAAAAGATAAACATATAGTTGTTTTAAAAGCTACTAAAAAACTAGCCGATAATGATAGAAAAGACACTGTAATACCATTAACCATCAAAGCCTATGCACTTGATGATAAAAATATTGTCATATTACGCGAGAGTAATTTTGTGTATCCTAAAAACTCAATTATAGAGCATAAAAAATACTAAAATGAAAAAAAGAATTTCTTCAAAATCTCAAGCAAGGCTTGAAAAAATCAAACAAATCGCTGCGGAGTCATTTTTAAAAAATGGCTACGAAGCAACTAATCTTAAAGATATTATCAAACAAGCTGGTGGATCTTTTTCTTGCGTATATGAGCATTTTAAAAGTAAAGAAGGTTTATTTGAAGCGGTTTTAAATGATTTTGCAGAAAATCATTTTTTAGCTATTTTGAAAAAGAATATGCGACTTTCACCTGATGCTAATTTAGAAGAATTCTTATATCAATTTGCAAAAGCTTATTTAGGGATTTTTAACGACACCAAAACTATAGCTATAGTAAGACTTTTGTATTCTGAAATTTATAATGAAAAATTTGATTTTGGAAAATGGTTTAAAGGAAGCAATAGAAAAGAAGTAGAATATGTTCTTCGAAAAAGATTTGAAGAAGAAAATGAAATTTTAGCTCAAAATGCTGAATTTTTAAGTTATACTTTTTGCGCTATGCTTAGAGGGACATTTTTTATACAAAGCACTTTTGAAAATAAAGTTTCAATGAATAAAAAAGAACAACAAAGCCATGCAAAAAAAATCGTAAAGCTTTTTACTCAAGGTCTTGTTAATTTTAATTAACTAAAGATTGATAAAATAGTATTTATTAATTTTGTAATATAAATTACTTTTTATTTAGCTAAATAAATAACTTAAGGAAACAAATGAAAACAAAACTTTTAACTCTAGCTTGTGCTTCTCTTATCTTTATAGCATGTTCAGATGATAAAAATGCACAAGTTAAACAACTCCCTCCTCAACCTGTTAGTATTATGACTATGCAAAGCGCTAATTTACCTTTAGAATTTACTTATCCTGCGAGATTAAGTACTGAATTAGATGTAGTAGTCAAACCTAAAGTAAGCGGTGAAATCAAAGCAAAATACTTCAAAAGTGGTCAAGCTGTAAAAAAAGGCGATAAGCTTTTTCTTATAGAACCTGACAAATACCAAGCAAGTGTAAATATGGCTTATGGAGAAGCTTTGGTAGCAAGAGCTAATTTTGATGATGCTGAAAAAAATTTTAAAAGAGATAGTATTTTAATAGAAAAAAATGCTATTTCACAAAAAGAATTTGATGCAAGTTTGGCTAAATTTAACTCCACAAAAGCTAATCTAGAAAGCGCTAGAGCAAAACTTGCTAATGCAAGATTAGACTTAAAATACACCATAGTAAGTGCTCCTTTTGATGGAATTTTAGGTGATGCGTTAATGGATGTGGGTGATTATGTAAATGCTTCATCTACTGAACTTGTACGCATTACAAACATTAACCCAATTTTTGCAGATTTTTATATTTCTGATGTAGATAAAATCAATATGAATAAAAATATTCAAAGCGGCAATTGGAAATTAGAAAATATCCAAGTGCAAGCTAATGTTGGTGGAGAACTTTTCAATGGAAAATTATATTTCGTAGATAGCGTTATAGATACTCATAGTGGTGGAGTAAAAGCAAAAGCTATTTTTGATAACAACAATTCAAACTTAATGCCTGGCTCTTTCGCAAATGTTCATGTTGGTGGTTTTGTTCAAAAAGATGGTTTTGAAATTCCTCAAGTTGCGCTTTTGCAAGATGATAGTGCTACTTATGTTTATACCCTTGTAGATGGAAAAGTAGTTAAAACTATTGTTAATGTTATTTATCAAACTTCTGATAAAGCAATTATTGATAAGGGCTTAAAAAATGGGGATAAAGTGATTTTAAATAACTTCAAAAAAATCCGTCCTGGTGCAAGTGTTAGCGTAATGGAGAATAAATAATGTTTTCTAAATTCTTTATAGAAAGACCTGTATTTGCTTCTGTTGTAGCTATTATCATTTCTTTAGCAGGTATTATAGGACTTTATTCTTTACCCGTGGAGCAATATCCTTCCTTAACTCCACCCGTTGTTAAGGTAAGTGCAACTTACTCAGGAGCTGATGCTCAAACGGTGGCTCAAACGGTGGCTATTCCTCTTGAAGATGCAATCAATGGGGTTGAAAATATGATTTATATGGATTCAACTTCAAGCTCTTCAGGAGATATGAGCTTAAGTGTATATTTTAATATAGGTACAGATCCTGACCAAGCAACAGTTGATGTTAATAATAGAATTTCAGCTGCTATGGCAAAACTACCTGAAGATGTTAAAAAAACTGGTGTTAGTGTAAGAAAAACCGGTTCAAGTATATTAGAAGTTGCTACTTTATATTCTCCTGATGGCTCTATGGATTCACTCGAAGTGTATAATTATGCTGCATTAAATATTTTAGATGATCTTGCTAGGGTTCCTGGTGTGGGTAATGCCGTAGCTATTGGTGCAAGAAATTATTCTATGAGAATTTGGCTTAATCCTGATTTATTAAACAAATATCAAGTTACTGCAACTGATGTTATTGCTGCAATTAGCGAGCAAAATGCTCAATATGCTACTGGTAAGATAGGTCAAGAACCTGTGGTGGAAAGATCTCCTTATGTGTATTCAGTAACTATGCAAGGAAGATTAAAAAATACTAAAGAATTTGAAGATATTATCATAAGAGCAAATAGTGATGGCTCTTTTTTAAGACTTAAAGATGTAGCCGAAGTTTCTTTAGGATCAAGAGAATATACTTTTAAAGGTAGATTAAATGGAAATGACGCTACTCCTATTTTGATTTTCTTACAAACCGGAGCAAATGCTGTAAATACAGCAGAATTAGTGCAGAAAAAATTTGAAGAACTTTCTAAAAATTTCCCTGAAGGATTAACTTATAAAGTGCCTTATGATACAACTATATTTATTAAAGCTTCCATTAAAGAAGTGGTAAAAACTTTCTTTGAAGCATTAATTTTAGTTGTAATTGTAATGTATTTGTTCTTAAAAAATTTCCGCTCAACTATTATACCAATGATTGCTGTTCCTGTTTCTATTTTGGGAACTTTTGCAGGATTATATGTCTTAGGTTTTAGTATCAATCTACTTACACTTTTTGCCTTAGTATTGGCTATTGGTATTGTTGTTGATGATGCAATTATAGTAGTTGAAAATATCGATAGAATTATGCATGAAGATCCAAATATAAGCATAAAAGAAGCAGCTATTAAAGCTATGGATGAAGTTGCTGCACCTGTTGTTTCTATAGTTCTTGTACTTTGTGCGGTTTTCATACCCGTTTCATTTATATCAGGTTTTGTGGGAGAAATTCAAAAACAATTTGCCATAACCTTAGCAATATCTGTTACTATATCAGGCTTTGTAGCTTTAACACTAACTCCTTCTTTATGTGCAATTTTTTTAAGAAGAAATGAAGGTGAACCTTTTTATTTTGTGAAAAAATTTAATGATATTTTTGATTGGTCTACCGAAGTTTTTGGCGCTGGTGTGGCTTATATACTTAAAAGAACAGTGCGTTTTATGTTAATTTTTGTAATCTTTTTGGGTGGTTTATATGGACTTTTCAAACTTGTTCCAAATTCACTTGTTCCAAATGAAGATCAAGGAAACTTTTTAACTATTGTCAATCTACCCGCAGCATCTTCGCTTAATAGAACTACTCAATCAATGGATGCTATGGCAGAAGAAATCCGCAAAAATGAGAATGTAACTAATGTGGTAGGACTTATAGGCTATGATCTTTTTACAGGTTCTTTAAAAGAAAATTCTGGCGCAATGTTTGTTAATTTGAAAAATTGGGATGATAGAGATATTAGTAGTTTTGATTTAGTTGGATCTTATAACAAACAATACTTCTTAAATCCAAATTTTCAAACTTTCTTTGTTAATCCACCACCAATCCAAGGTTTAAGCTTAACTGGTGGTTTTGAGATGTATGCACAAAATCGTAGCGGAAAAAGTTATGATCAAATTCAAGTTGATGTAAATAAATTAGTTGAAGCAGCAAACAAGCGTCCCGAACTTCACAATGTAAGAACAACGCTTGATACTAATTTTCCGCAATTAAAACTAGAAATTGATCGCGATAAAGTAAAACTTTATGGTTTAAATTTAGCTGATGTATTTAGCACTCTAAATGCCACCATAGGAACTTATTATGTAAATGATTTTTCTATGCTTGGAAAAAATTATCGTGTAAATATAAGCGCAATTGGAGATTTTAGAAATACTCAAAATGCCTTAAAAAACATCTTTGTTAGATCAAAAGATGGTTCTATGATAGCTCTAGATAGCGTTTTAACATTACAAAGAAGTGTTGGTCCTGATGATGTAAAACGCTTTAATATGTTTCCATCGGCTTTAGTGCAAGGTGATCCTGCTCCTGGCTATACTTCAGGACAAGCCATTGATGCTATTGCTCAAGTGGCAAAAGAAACTTTAGGAGAGGATTATTCTATTGCTTGGTCAGGTTCAGCTTATCAAGAAGTTACAAGTAGCGGTGCTGGACAAATAGCATTTATGCTAGGACTATTATTTGTATTTTTAATTCTAGCAGCACAATATGAAAGATGGCTCATGCCTTTAGCAGTAATTACGGCTGTGCCTTTTGCAGTATTTGGTTCTTTGCTTTTTGTATGGCTTAGAGGATTAGAAAATGATATATATTTTCAAACAGGACTTTTACTTTTAATAGGCCTTTCTGCTAAAAATGCCATTTTGATTGTTGAATTTGCTATGGAAGAGCATCTTAAAAAAGGAAAGAGTATTTTTGAAGCTTCTATTAGTGCAGCAAAATTGAGATTTAGACCTATTGTAATGACTTCATTGGCATTTATTTGTGGTATTTTACCGCTTTTCTTTGCATATGGAGCAGGAAGTGCAAGCCGCCATGCGATAGGTACAGGTATTATAGGTGGTATGATAGCAGCTTCTACTATAGCCATTTTCTTTGTACCTTTATTTTTCTATTTACTAGAAAGTTTTAATAAATGGCTTGATAAAAAAAGAGGTAAAATCAATGCGTAAGTTAATAATTTTTGCAAGTTGTTTTTTAATAACAGCTTGCAGTTTAAAACCAAATTTAGAAATTAAAGATGTAAATTACACTAAAAGCTTAGATCAAAACATTAGCATTAACAAACAATGGTGGAAAGCTTTTGATGATAATTATTTAAACACCTTAGTCGATCAAGCTTTAAAAAACAATAACGACTTGCAAATTGCATATATGAATTTACAAAAAGCTTATGAGGCTTTAGGTATAGCAAGAAGCGATCTGCTTCCTAAACTAGATGGAAGTGCTAGCGGAGCAAGAGCAAAAACTAGCATCAATGCTCCAAGCAACAAAAGTAATGAATTTGTCTATGGCAATGATTTTAATATGGGTTTAAATTTAAGTTATGAAGTAGATTTATGGGGTAAATACAGAGATACTTATAATGCTTCAAAAGCAAAATTACAAGCTAGTGAGTTTGACTATGAAAGTGCAAGATTAAGCTTAATTTCTAATGTAGTAAAAACTTATTTTAATCTAGCAAGCTTAAGTGAGCAAGTAAAAATTTTAGAAGAAACAACCCAAAGTTACCAAAAAACTTATGAGTTAAAATTAGAGCATTTTAAACTTGGAGTAATTAGTGAGTATGAGCTTAACAAATTTAAAGCTGAACTTGAAAATTCAAGAGTTTTACTCACAAATGCTAAAATTCAAAAAGAAGCTAATATCAAAGCTTTAAAAATCTTAACTTCAAATGATATTGATGATATACTTTATAATAGCATAGAGTATAAAAAAATAGGACAATACGAGCTTAGCATACCTGAGGGCATTGGTAGTGAAATTTTGCTTCAAAGACCTGATGTGCAAGCTAGTTTAAAAATTTTAGAAGAAAAAAACTATCTTGTTGGAGTAGCCAGAACTGCATTTTTACCAAACCTTTCTTTAACAGGACTTTTGGGCTTTCAAAGTAATGATTTAGATCTTTTAGTCAAACATGGAAGCAATACTTGGAATGTGGCTGGAAATTTTGCAATGCCGATTTTTCATTGGGGTGAGATTATGAATAATGTTAATATCGCAAAACTTACCAAAGATGAAGCGTTTTTACAATATGAAAACACCTTAAAAACAGCCTTTGGAGAAATAAGACTTGCTTTATTTAACCACCAAGGCTATTATGAAAATGAGCAAAATTATAAAAATTTATTTCTAGCTCAAAGTAAAATTTATGAAATTTCTACCTTAAGATATGAAAATGGCGTGATTAATTTAGCTGATTTTTTACAAGATCAAAGAAATTACCTAAATGCTAAACTTTCTTACACTAACTCATCTTACGAGCTTGCAAATTCCATTGTAGATGTTATGAAAGCCTTTGGTGGTGGATTTAACGCTAAAGAAGAATCAAAAGAAAATATCAAAGCTATGGAAGAAAACTTAAAAGAAAACTTTTATAACAACTGAGCCTTAAGGCTTAGTTGTTAATGCATTTGAATTTGAATTCTTTGATTAAAATTATTATTTCCTCTATCTTTTGGGCTATTATGCTCAAAACGATAACGCATATTACCTGAAACATTAACATCTTGAAAAATTTCATCTAAAGGTGCAGAATTTGACACGCTTATAAGCCCTAATAAAAATATAAAAAATGCTATAAAAATATTTTTCATTATAAAGCCTTTGTAAAAATATGATACAATTATAGTCTTTTTAAATAACTACAAAATGAAATTTTTAGGAAAAATATGAATTTTTTACAAAACTTAGCTCTTTCTTACTCACATAAAGCCATGCAAAAATCTTTAGAGAATGGTTTTGATGTGAAACTTTTAAAAGAAGGACAAGAAAAAAAAGTTAATCCAAAAAAATCTTATATGCTCTATGCTCATATACCATTTTGCCATACTTTTTGTCCATATTGTAGTTTTCATAAGTATTATTATAGTGAAGATTTAGCAAAAAGATATTTTGAAAGCTTAAGAGAAGAAATCAAACAAATCAAAGACAAAGGATTTGATTTTACTTCTATGTATGTGGGTGGCGGCACTACTTTGATCAACGAAGAAGAACTTGCTAAAACTTTAGAACTTTGCAAAAAATTATTTAATATTAAAGAAATTTCTTGTGAGAGCGATCCTAATCATATCGAACCTAAAAAGCTAGAAATGTTTAAAGGGCTTATAGATCGTTTAAGTTGTGGTATACAAAGTTTTGATGATGATACTTTAAAAAAAGTAGCAAGATATCATAAATTTGGTTCAAGTAAAGAGCTTCAAGAAAAGCTTTCTAAAGCTATAGGCGTGCTTCCTATTATGAGTCTTGATTTGATTTTTAACTTTCCTTCTCAAACTAAAGAGCAATTACTCAATGATTTAGAAATAGCCAAAAATTTAAAACCTCAACAAATCACAACTTATCCTTTAATGAAATCAAACCTCACAAAAGATAATATCGCAAAAACTCTAGGAGTAAGTTTTAAAGATAATGAATTTGAGTTTTATAAAATCATTATAGATTTTTTCAAAGATTATGAAAGAAATAATGCATGGTCATTTTCTTTAGAAAAAAGTAGCTTTAATGATGAGTATGTAAGTAGCCATCATGAGTATTTGGGTGTAGGAAGTGGGGCTTTTAGCTTTTTAGATGGAGAGCTTTTAATCAATGCTTTTAATTTAAATGATTATTCTAAACTCATCAAAGAAAAGCAAAATGCAAATATTGCTAAAGCTAATTTTGGTAAAAAAGAAATCATCAAATATGTCTTTTTAACTGAAATGTTTGCCGGTAAAATCGAGATCGATAAATTTAACAAAACTTTAGATTGCAATTTAGAAAAAGATCTTTTCATAGAGCTTTTAGGTCTTAAGCTAAGCAAGGCTATAAAAAAAGAAAATAATACTTTATACACAAGTGAATTTGGGCGTTATTTGTTTATGGTATTAATGAAAGATTTTTACACCGGTATGGATTTAGTGCGTGCTGTATTTAGAGATAATAAACGCTTACAAGATAAAGAACACATTAATATCATGCAAGAAAATGTTGATCCACTTGATTTTAAAAGTATGGAGTTTAAAGGATAAAAAGCCTTTAAAGGCTTTTTACTAAAATGGTCTTACCACCATCATAATAGCGATAATTATAAATAATATCGTTGGAATTTCATTATAAGCTCTAAAAAATTTCCCACTCTTTTTGCAAGTATCATTTTGAAGTTGTTTTAAATAATAATAATTTTGCAAATGATAAATAATCAAAAGCAAAGCACAGGTTAATTTAGCATGCATAAATCCTGATCCAACCATCAAAACTTTATTTACATGCAACATCAAGCTTCCACTTATTAAAGTTACTATCATCGCAGGAGTTTGGATATAAAAATACAATTTTCTTTCTTGAATTTTTACCACTTCTACAAAGCCTTTATTATCTTTATGCTCTGTATGATAGACAAAAAGTCTTGGTAAATAAAACAATCCAGCCATCCAAGAAACAAAAGCTAAATAATGCACCATTTTAATCCACAAATACCAGTCAGTTAAAAAATCTAACATTTTTCTCCTTTTTTATTAAAAATTTCTTTTATTAAAATCAAAGCTACACTAATGTTTATCATCACATCAGCTAAATTAAACACAGCAAATTCAAACCACTTATGCCAAAATACAAAATCCACCACACCTATATGCACAAAGCGATCAAGTAAATTTGAACACCCAGCAGATAGCATAATAGCAAAAGCGATCAAATGTGTTTTAAAAAATTCTTTTTGATAAAGCAAATACACAAACAAAGCCAAAATAAAAACAAGTTGTATGTATTTTAAATACTCTCCTAAAAATGCAAACATTGAAAAGGCTACACCGGTATTATAGGTTAAAACTAAATCAAAAATTTCACCCTTATATTCAAGCCCTTGCAAAAACAAATACTTACTTACTTGATCTAGTATAAAAACTAAAGCAAAAACAAGCCAAAATTTTAAAGATAAAATTTTAAGCATTCAATGCTTTCATAAAAAAGCTTTCAACAGCTTTCATTTCTTTTTCTAAAAGCTTAATATCTTTTGCTTCAAGTAATAAGCGTATTAAATTTTCTGTACCTGAATACCTAAACAAACTAGCAATTCCTTTTTTTTCTAAATCTTTTTTCAATTCTTCTAAGCCTGCAAGCTTGCTTAAGTCTTTTTTCTCTGAAATTTTAAGATTATGCAAAAGCTGTGGGTAAGGTTTAACTTGATTTAAAATTTCACTTGCACTTTTTACTTCACTTAGCATTAAAGCACTAAATTGTAAAGCAGCTACCAAACCATCTCCGGTTTTTGCATAGTCACTAAAAATAATATGCCCACTCTGCTCACCGCCAAAATTTCCACCGCATTCTTTGAGTTTTTCAAGTACATATTTATCGCCTACATTGCAAGTTTCATGTGTGATTTTATGTTTAGTTAAAAACTCTTTTAAAGCACCATTGCTCATTATAGTGCTAACTACACTTGATTTTAACTTGCCTTGTTTTTTCAAAAATAAAGCTAAAACACCCAAAAGACTATCTCCATGAGCTACTTCGCCTTTTTCATCCACAACAACCAAACGATCCGCATCCCCATCAAAAGCAAAACCCACATCTGCTCTAAATTTTTTTACCTCTAAAGCTAAATTTAAAGGATGTAAAGCCCCGCAATTTTCATTGATATTTAAACCATTTGGCTTATCATTGATCACAATCACATCTGCACCAAGTTCTTTAAAAACCGTAGGTGCTACCTTATAAGAAGCTCCATGAGCCACATCTAACACAACGCGTAAAGACTTTAAAGTCAGCTCTTTAGGAAAAGAATTTTTTATAGAAACAATATATCTTCCTATCACATCATCAATTCTTTTTGCTTGACCAATTTGTGATTTTGTTGTTCTTGCCTCTTCTATGAGTTTATCATTAAAATAAATTTCTTCTATTTTCGCTTCTGCTTGCTCATCAAGTTTATTTCCGTGTGCATCAAAAAATTTAATGCCATTATCATAGTAAGGATTGTGTGAAGCTGATATCATAATCCCTGCATCACAACGCATATCTTCAGTTAAAAACGCAATAGCAGGTGTTGGCATAGGGCCTATTTCTATAACATTATAACCTATAGAAGTAAGTCCTGAAACGATAGCATTTTCTATCATATAACCACTTCTTCTTGTATCTTTTCCTACTAAGATATTGTTTGTAAGGGCTTTGTCTTTAAAATAAATTCCAGCAGCCATAGCCAAACGCATTGCTAAAAATGAATCCAAAAACTCCCCCGCTTTACCGCGTACTCCATCTGTTCCAAAAAGTTTCATTTTTTTACCTTTGATTTTAAATAGTGCAATTATAAGTAAAAAAGTTAAGTAATGTATAAATGTGAGAATTTTATAAGCATTAGTTAGTAATAAAAATATATAATTTTTAAAATTTCACTTAAGGAAAATGAATGAAAAAAATCATCGCAGGGGTTGTAGTAGTAATTTTACTAGTTATAGGGTTTTTTACCTCAGCTTCTTATATTAACTCAATCAATGAAAAAATCTTTGCACAAATGAGTCAAGATACAGCATATTATAATGTTGAAGATACTAATTACACTAAAGGACTTTTAAATTCCAAAGGAAGTTTTATAGCTACACTTAATGATTTACCTTATAGTTTTAAAGTGAATGTGGATTTTTCCAATAATTTTTTTGCAAGTAATAATGCTATCGTTTCTATTTTAAATGAAAATGAAGACTTAAAAGGCATTTTTCCAAACGAAGAAATCTTTAAAATCTTAGTTAGCGTCAAAGGTGGTGACATTAACATCAATGCAAAAATAAATGATATTAATTTCACACGCAATGATACAAATTTAGTTTTAAATAATACATCATTTAAGATTATAGGTTCTGATGAATTTGTAAAAAATATGGAACTTAATCTAGGTTATGTTTTATTAGAACAACTATCTCATAAAGAAAAATTAGAAGCAAAAAATATCAAAATTTCTGAATTTCCTATACAAAAATTAAGCTTTAATGATATCTTTAGTCCTAGTAGAAATAGTGAACAAAATATAAGCATTGATAGTGCTAGTTTTATAAGTTCTATTGCTTTTGACTTTGATAAATTAAAAATTTTTGCAAAAACAGCTCAAAATGTTCAAAACGATTATGATAGTGTTTTAAAACTAGATTTAGCTAAATTTAATCTTGCAAATGAAAACTTTATGTTAAATAATATTAATTTAGATATGAATTTTAATAATCTTTCTAAAAAAGCTTATGATAGCTTAATGCAAAATTCAAACACTGATATTTTTTCTATGATGCTTTTGGCAAGTCAGTTTTTAAAAGCAAACCCACAAATCATCTTAAATAATCTAAGTTTTGAAAAAGAAGGTAAAAAATTTGACGCAAATGGACAAACTATTTTCACTGAAAACAATATAAAATCACAATTTCATGCAAACACAGAAATTCTTCCTAGTCAAATTTGGCCTGATTTTGCAAATTTTGATACTTATTTCGTAGATAATAATGGCTCTTATATGCTTGATTTTATCTATGATGATTCTAATAAAAGTGATGTTACAACTATCATTAATGGTGAAAGACTTACCATAAATCCACAATGACAAATTTAAGCTTAACTTTTCGTCCTAAAACTTTAGATGAGGTTTTAGGACAAGAAAATTTAGTAGAAATTTTTAAAAAATTCATACAAGTTTCAAAACTCCCTCATAGTGTATTTTTTGGCCCAGCAGGTTGCGGGAAGACTTCTTTTGCAAGAGCAATAGCGTATGAGTATAAACTAGACTTTTATGAGTTTGATGGAGGGAATTTTAAACTTGAAGAACTTAGAAAAATACTAAGTAATTATGAAAATTCTTTATATAAACCTTTGATATTTATTGATGAGGTACATAGGCTTTCAAAAACCCAGCAAGAAATGCTTTTAATCCCTTTGGAAAATCAAAAATGCCTTTTCATAGGCGCAAGCACTGAAAACCCCTACTTTACTTTAACTTCAGGCATAAGAAGCAGAAGTATGCTTTTTGAATTTAAAGGTTTAGAGTATAAAGACTTAGAAAAACTTGCCACAAAAGTGCAAGAAAAACTCCAATGTAAAATCGATGATGATGCTAAAGACTTTTTAATCACTTCTAGTGCAAATGATGCAAGAAGCTTTTTAAATTTATGTGAGTTTGCTTTGGCTTTAGATAGCACTCATATCACGCTTGAAACTTTAAAAAAATTAAGAGCAAATGTTTTAAGCGATGGCACTTCAAGTAAAGATACACACTATAGACTAGCTAGTTCTATGATAAAAAGTTTAAGAGGAAGTGATGTGGATGCGAGTTTGTATTATCTTGCGAGGTTGATCGATGGGGGTGAAAGTGCGGATTTCATCGCTAGAAGATTAGTGATATTTGCAAGTGAAGATATCTCAAATGCAAACCCACAAGCACTTAATCTAGCCACAAGCACACTCATAGCAGTAAAAAACATAGGCTATCCTGAAGCTAGGATCATCTTAGCTCAATGTGTGGTATTTTTAGCAAGTTCGCCTAAGTCAAACTCAAGCTATCTTGCTATAAATAAAGCACTAAATTATGTACAAAATAATCCTGCATTAAAAATACTTCCTTATCTTGATAATAACAGCCCACAAAGAAAAAACTACCTTTATCCGCATGATTTTGGAGGATGGGTTAAGCAAAGATACCTAGAAAAAGATTTGAAATTTTATCATAGCAAAGGTATAGGTTTTGAAGCACAACTAGATTTATGGCTAAATGATATGAAAAAAATTAAAAAGTGATTTTAAGCACAATGTAAAAATATTTTTATATAATTTTTGTTTTTTAAGGTTCCGTAGCTCAGTTGGTAGAGCACCACCTTGACATGGTGGTGGTCGTTGGTTCAAGTCCAATCGGAGCCACCATTTTTTATTTCTTTCGATTTCTTTAATTTCCAAAAAATGCTTTTAAAATGCTATATATAAACAAACTAAATGATCTTTGATTTCAATTAATTTCTTTTGTGTTATAATTATTTTCAATTAATTAAGGTCATTATTAGGGTTCTTAAAACCTAATAGGGTTCTTTAAAGGAAAATAATGGCAAACATAGCAAAACAAAGCTTACAAGATAAAGATATTAGAAATTTAAAACCTAGTGATAAACGATACAAAAAAGCTGTAGGTAATCCAAAAGAGCTTTATATTTTTGTATATCCTAGTGGTCAATATCGCTAATTGCTGTAATTAATTGTTCTTTATGTGTAGAACCAATCTTATCATAATTATAAATTAAAAATCTAGTATCTACTAAGAGGCCTTGAATTTCTGTGTAGCTTTTGCTGTTTTTCCATTCCATAGTAGCTTTTCCAATATTTTCAAAAATACCATTTATTTTAACTTCAAAATTATTATTTTGTTTGTTATACGGCATCAAAAAAACATTATATATCTTCTTATTTTTTGTTCGATATTCTGCATATTCGCCATAAGCTACCTGTTTAATTATATCACTACTTTGTGGCAATCCTTTTAATTTTACACCATATTTGTAGTATTTTGCATCTAATATATAAATTTTGTCATCATTAATCATAATAATATCGGGTTGTAATGAGCTATTATCTTTATTATCTGTATATTTTAATTTCCACTGAGTTTTTGGAAAATATTCATCCTTATCTGTAGTACCAAATGCTCTATCTATCATCTTTTCCCAGATAGCATGAAAAGCCGTTGTTCCAAATTTAAACTCGCTCTCTTTTAAAGATTTATCACTTTGTAAAAGCATATCTCTCATAGAACTAAAAAGCAATCGTTTTTTATCATCAAATGTATTATTTAGTTTACTTTGCAAAACATAAAGACATTGATTTTTATTTATTGGTAAGTTGTATTTTGGTGGCATAAATGAATTGTAAGCAAAACCAAATTTGCAAAATGCCTCGTAAACACAATATCTATTTATAGCTGTAATTAACCCATTTTTATTGGCTTGATTTTTTTTAGCTTGAAACTGCATATAAATTACAGAGTTATTATTTTGGATGTTAGGGCGATTTTTATTAATCGTTCTAGCAAAGCTTATCTTACCTTTTGTAGTGGTTTGATAGATATTTTCTCGCTCGGTATAGTAACCGTGAGAAAGAAAATATTCTATGATATTTTTATACGCAATAAGTGGAAATGATTGCTCGATCTGTTCGTTTTTATTATCTACAAAATAAGATTTTGTATGAGATTTGTTAAATTTTAAAAGAACAGATATTAGTTTTCTAATATCTGTTCTTATATTCTTGTCATCACAATCTAAGTTAATCCCTAGTGGAAAGCAAATTTGAAGCTTATTTTCTTTACTTCTAATACCAACAAAATTATCATCTAATTCATTGTCCATAAAGCAATGCTCCCTTAAATTAAACATATAACATAGCCTTAACATCATCGATAAAAATATCAAATTGAGATTTTCCATCTTCGTTAACAAATCTTTCAATGACTTCTTCTAGTGTGTGGTATTTATTTTTATTAAAAAGTTTATCTTTGTCAAATTTAAAAACATCATCCCAAAGATATTTTAAAACTTTGTGAGCAAATTTTTCTTTACTTTCTAGGTCATCATTTCTTACAAAAAATACACCAAGTCTTTTATCTTCCATGGAGTTAACATCATTATCGCTTTTGGATATGATTGAGTTTATAGTTTTACAAAATTTTTGCCAAGTAACATCGGTATTTAAAATTTTCTTATCTATAAAATTTTTATATTCATTGTATTTTTCTTCACTTTCAAACTCTTTTTTATTTTTATCAAAAGAATTTCTAATAAGTTGCATAGAAAATCTACGCTGAAAAGCGGTATCAAGTGTAAAGACATTTTGATCGCTTGTATTCATTGTGGCAATTATCCATAGGTTTGATGGAATCTTTATATGTCTTTGTGTATTACCTTTATAAACTATTTTTGCTATATTATCATTATTTATAGTATAATTACTATTTCCATCTTTATCTCTATCAAGTAGTTGAAAAACTTCGCCAAATATTGCAGGAGCATTGCCACGATTTATTTCATCAATAACTAAAATATATTTACTACTTGGGTTATTGTATGCTTTTTTTAAAATATTTGTAAAAGGTCCAGGTATAAAATCATAGCTTACGATTTCATCTTTTACAATAGGCATTATTTGTCCTACAAAATCACTATATGAATAGTCAGGATGAAAAACTAATTTTTCAAAGATATATTCATTTTGTGGATACTTTATTTTTATAGTATGACTTTTACCACTACCTGGCACACCATACAAGATGATATTTTCTCCACCTTTTTCTCTTAAATTTTCATCAATTTCTACACTGTCGTTATTGCTAGTGTTGTTAAGAAAATTTGTCTCTTCGCTATCACTATAAGCGAGTAAGTGTAAATTATCCCATCCGTTTCTAGTCTTAAATTGTGGATTATTTACCAAATCTAATAAAACTTGGTATCTTGCATCATTTTTTGTAATAATTTCAAGCATATATTTTTTTGATCCAATATATGCAAACAGTAATATATCATTAATACTAAGTTGATAACTAGGCTCAGTTTGGACAATTTCAGCAACTTCTGCATTTATAATCTTTTTAATGTCTCCACCAAGTCGTGGATCTGTTGATGTTAGTATTTTTACTTCGCTACTTTCGTTTGATAAAGTACCTTTCATTGATATTATTTCTTGATCTTTTGCACTACCAAAAAAACCATGTAATATATATTGCTTTATACTGATTTGTTTTTCAATACACTGTTTATCTACTTTTCTTAAATAAATTTTCACTTTTTATCCTTTTTATTTAATTCATTTTTTATAAATTTACCCCATTGTTCAGCTATTGCCTTAGCAAATCCAGGAAAAGTTTTACTTCGCCAAATTTGTCTTTCTTTGGCTGATTTTGTTTTAGTTAATCCATCACTATACCATTTGGCTATACGTTTACCACTTTTAAACTCTATAAATTCACCTGGTTCAACTATATTTGTATATTTAAGCGGTGGTAGATTTTTTAGCCAAAGACAAGTCTTTTTACTCGCACTGTCACCAAAGTGATAGGGTTGAACTATTTGGTCTGCTTTACGGTAACGAGTATTCATAATACCTATAGGATTTTCTATAGCAATATATGGGATTTCTACCTTTGTTAAGTCAATGAAAAATTTAACTGCTATTTCTCTATCTTTTGCTCTATTTGGAAATTTTGGATGTGGTCTGCGCTTTGCTATCGGTAAATCTTTATCATCAGGATGATAATACCATTTTGCACCACTAACTGCTAAAAAAGTACAAGGTGGATGTGCTATCATCATATCCCACTTTTTTACATTAATATTTATTCCACTTTGTGTTATACCACCTTTATTTTTTATAATACTAAAAATATCATGATTAAAATGCCATTCTGGATGATTACCACTGCACTCTAAAAGGTCACAACTATAAGCATTAAAACCGAGTTTACGAAATTCGATACATACCCTTTGACTCTCTTCACAAGCCACTATTATATTAATTTTTCTCATCTAAAACCTTTGCCACTGCTAGTGCTATATGTTTTGCAAAATTCACAGGGACTGCATTACCTATCATTTTAAAACAAGATCCTTGTGAACCTATAAACTCAAAATCATTTGGAAAAGTTTGTAAAATAGCAGCTTCTCTTATCGTAATAGAACGATTTTGTTTTGGACTAGGATGAATAAACATAAAACCATCTTTTTGTAAATGTGATACAAGTGTAGGACTTGGTTTATCCCATTCTAAATTTCGATATTTATTATGTTTTGAGATTTTCCCTGTAATTTTAGTATAAAAATCAAGTTTTTCTTTTATAGTAGCATTATTCATACTATTTTCTATCCAAAATTTCATAGCTTTTAAATCACGTTGATTATTAAATCGAGGAAAATTTTGAGTTAAATTAAAATTACCAACTAATTCATGAGATATATTTTTACCATCTATTTTAATTGGTGTTTTTAATGGTTTAAATTTAGGAAGATTTTTTAACACATCTTTTAGCGTAAGTGGTGGATTTTTTGATTTTAGATTATCAAGTATTGTGTAGAAATCTGTCAGTTTTTGTTTTTTTTCATTATTTTTTTTAACACCAAAAATTATTACACGATTTCTAATTTGTGGTACATCATAATCATTACTATTGTAAATTATATCTTTCATTTGATTTGGGTTTTTTATATCATAGCCAATTTTAGCAAAAGCACTATAAATTCTATGTGTTATAAATTTATTACCAGGTTTAGCACTTAACATACCAGGTACATTTTCAAAAACAAAGCACTTTGGCTTATAATAATCTACAATTTTTGCAAAACTCTCAAAAAGATAATTTCTATAATCATTTTTCATAGAATTTTTATCTTGAGCTCGACCTGCAATAGAATAAGCTTGACAAGGTGGACCTCCAATGATTATATCAATGTTTTTACCATTTAATAAACCATTTAATCCATATTTTGCAATATTTTCATCATTGTCATTAATATAATTTTTTAACGATTCTTCACTCCATGAGCCATTTATTAATTCATCAACCTTTTGAATGTCAAATCTAATAACTATTTTTTTAGCTTCTTTTAAAGTAAAATTAAAACGCCTTACTAAATCATTTCTAAGAGTTTCAACCATAGGCTTTTCCCATTCAATGTGGGCTAATATATCAAATCTATTTGTTTGTTTAAAACCTAATGATAATCCACCAGCACCAGCAAATAAGTCGATACAAGTATATTTTTCATTTTGCTTTTCCACTATTTACGCTCTCTCATACTTAATAATAACCATCATTTTTTAATTACAATAACATATTTAAACTAATTTTATAACAAATGATTTATTAGTTTCTATAAATACTCTATATAAACTTTTTAAAATTCTTTTTTTATAATATTTTTAGTTCTCTTAATTTCAATACATTTATGAATTTTATGAATAATTTGTGTTAATTTCAAATTTTATATTTTATTATTTTGTGATTATACATTACAAATCATAAAAAAATATAAACTATATAAATTTATTATATTATATCAATTTTATAATTTATTTGTTTTGTAATTATCAATTAATTAAAAACTATTATAAAAGTTATTTAAATTAATAATTTCAAAGACAAAATAGCCAACACAATGTTTAATATGATCTATGAAAATGTAAAATGATATCTAGGTAGTTTTACTAAACTACCTATTTTTACATATACTTTAACAAATTTGTAAATTCTTGAATTTCTTTTTCTTGATCTAAGATGATTTTTTTAGCAATATCAGTGATAGTTTTGTCTTTAGAGTAAAATAAAATTTGTTTTGAAGCATCTACTGCACCTTGATGATGTGCTATCATCGCTTCTAAAAAGTCTTTATTGATGTTTTTGCTTTCTTTAACCGAACTCATTAAAATCATCATTTTTTGCATTAACTCTTTTTCTTCTTGGACAAATTTTTTATAAGTTTCTTCATCAATTTGAGTTTTTGTATAAAGATTTTTATCTAGAATTTCTTGAAATTCTTGAATTTCTTTTTCTTGAGCTTTTATGATATTTTGAGCGATTTTTTTCATCTCTTCACTTTTTGTATGTTCTAATAAAAGCTTAGATGAGTCAATAGCACCTTGGTGATGTGGAATCATATTAGCTAAAAAATCTCTTTCTATGTCATTGCTTTGTACTAAAGGATTTTTCATCATAGGTTCATGCATACTCATCATGATTTGTGATGAAATACTTCCAGAAGCTCCATGATGAGCATGATGAGAATTTGCAGCAAATAAAGTACTTGCTAAAACTAAACTTGAAACTATAGTTTTAATTTTCATTTTTTTCCTTTTTTTAAAATAACTTTGGAATGTTATAAAAATTATATAAACTAAAATTAACAAAGAAAAAAACATTTTTTTGTTATAATCTATAATACTAAAAAAAATAATAAGGATGTTATATGCTAAAAGAACTACTTGAAATAAAAAAAGAAATGGAACCTATAATTCATGATTGTTCAGTAAAAATTCAAGTAGCCGCAAGAGAAGTAATCGTAAGAAAAAGAGAATATGAAATCTATGGTCCTATGATAGATAGAGTATATCTTGATAATGCTATATATATAAAAGTTTTTGGTAGTGGGCGTGATACTAAAAGCACTAAAGTAGATATTAAAAATGGACTTTATATGGTTTATGTAGCACCTGATAAACCTACTAATCAAGAAATTATGAATAAACTAAAAATAGCATTTGAAAGTATAGATAATAAATTCATCTCAAGAATTTTAGAACTCAATAGAAGAATGAAAGAAGTGATTAACAAAACTCAAGCAACCCTAGCAAAAGCATCAAATATGAATGTTTTGATAGAAACAAATCTAGGCGAAGCTACCGCGGCACATAAATTTGTAATAACTATTAAATATTTAAAAGATAATCAAAAATTAGAATTAAAAAATTCAAAATCTGCAGGAAGTTTTAGAGATACCAAAAATCATATCAACCTAGTAGTAGAAAAAAATACTGATTCTGCTGTATGTGAAAAACTTCTACATGATGTTGAAATTTATTTTATAGGAAATGGAAAGTAAAATCACTTTTTTACTCTCAAATTTGCTAAATGCGTCAAAGCTACTGCGATAGCATCGGTAATATCAAGTGGCTTGATGTCTTTTGAAATTCCAAGTAATCTTTTTACCATAAAAGCTACTTGCTCTTTAGTAGCTTTTGCTTTACCTGTTACGGTTTTTTTCACTTGTAAAGGTGTGTATTCTGCAAATTCTCCATGAATTTGTAAGATTTTTAAACTCAAAGCTCCACGAAATTGTGCTAGTTTTAGAACCGTTTTTGGATTATAAGCAAAAAATATATCTTCTATAGCTACCTCATCAAACTGATGATTTTTAAAGATTAGATCAAGTCCTTCACATAATTCTGTGATTTGATACTGTAAATCATTGGGTTTGATTTTGATAAGTCCTGCTTCTATGAGTTGATTTTTATTATTTATTTTTTCTACAATAGCATATCCACAATATCTAGAACCAGGATCTATCCCTAAAACTTTCAAACTTTTCACCTTTTTATTCACATAGATGTGAAATTTAAATTTTTATGTGAATAATTTTAACCATTTTTTATAAAAAATAAGCTAGAATTTTAAGTTTTACATCATAATTTATAAGAATAATAATGAATATAAAAGATTTTTTACTTGAATTTAAAACTGAAATTAGCAATAACGAATACAATACTTATATTTCTCACTTACAATTTAGTGAAAAATTAAGTAAAAATAATATCTTAGTATTTATCGCACCAAATCATTTTTTGGCTAAATTTATACAAACAAAATACGCACAAAAACTAGCTTATTTTTATGAAGTAAAAACAGGGATTAACCCTCAAGTTAAAATCATTACAAATGATCAAAAGATAGAGAAAAAACATTTTTCTACAGATATTTCACAGATTAAATTTCAAAGTACTATTTTAAATCCTTCTTTTACTTTTGAAAGCTTTGTTGTAGGAGATTCTAATCAATTTGCCTATGCAACTTGCAAAGCTATTACCGATAAAAGCAAACTTGGAAAATTATACAACCCCATCTTTATCTATGGCCCTACAGGACTTGGAAAAACTCACTTGCTTCAAGCTGTCGGAAATGTGTGCTTAGATAATGGATATAAGGTTATTTATGCTACAAGTGATAATTTTATCAATGATTTTACCATGCATTTAAATAACAAAACTATGAGTAAATTTCATGAAAAATACAAAAATTGTGATGTCTTACTCATCGATGATGTGCAGTTTTTAGGTAAAACAGATAAAATTCAAGAAGAATTTTTCTTTACTTTTAATGAAATAAAAGAAAAATTTGGACAAATCATCATGACAAGTGATAATCCTCCAAATATGTTAAAAGGCATAACAGAACGCTTAAAAAGCCGTTTTGCAAATGGGATCATCGCAGATATCACTCCACCTCAGCTTGATACAAAAATCGCAATTATCAAGAAAAAATGTGAATTTAATGCTATTTATCTCAAACCTGAAGTCATAAGCTACATCGCTACTTCAATGGGAGATAACATCCGAGAAATTGAAGGTATGATTACAAATCTAAATGCCCAAGCAAGACTTTTTAATCAAGAAATCACTTTAGAAATCGTTAAAAGCTTTATGAAAGATCACATTAAAGAAACAAAAGAAAATATTAGTGTTGAAGACATACTTGCTGATGTTTCAAAAAGCTATAATCTTAAATCAAATGATATAAAATCAAATAAAAAAACACAAAATATCGTTATGGCAAGAAGGGTTGTGATATATTTAGCAAGAGAGCTTACAACTATGTCTATGCCTCAACTTGCTAGATTTTTTAATATGAAAGATCACACTGCCATTTCACATAATATTAAAAAAATTCAAGAGTTAATGAGCGAAAATGAAAACCTAAAAGCCATAGTAGAAGAATTAAGAAATAAAATTTTAACAAAAATAAAAAGCACCCTGTGAATAAAAGTGAAAAATAAAAAATTTTATTCTATGAGTAAAATTTCTATAAAAAAAGGCTTTTAAAAAGCATTTCACATTTTCACATTGCTTATTATTATGATAAAATAAATTTAAAAAACAAAGGAAGTAAAAATGAAAATTAGCATTAATAAAAACACTTTAGAATCTGCCATAGTTTTAACTAACTCTTATGTAGATAAAAAAGACTCAAGCAACATCGCTTCTCACTTACTTTTTGAAGTAGTTGAAGATAAATTAATCATAAGGGCAAGTGATTATGAAATAGGTATTAACTATAAAATCAAAAAAATTAAAGTTGAAAGTGCAGGTTTTGCAACTGCTAATGCTAAAAGTATTTTAGATATCATTAAAAGTTTAAATAATGAAGATGTGGTCTTAGAAACTATAGAAAATTTCCTTTTTATTAGACAAAAAGGAACTAAATATAAACTTCCTATGTTTAATTATGAAGATTTTCCAAATTTCCCAAGCACTGAAGGAAAAGATAAATTTGATATTGATTCAAGTGATTTAAGTAGATCTTTGAAAAAAATCCTACCTGCAGTTGATACAAATAATCCAAAGTATTCTTTAAATGGTGCTTTACTTGATATAAAAACAACCCACATTAGCTTTGTAGGAACAGATACTAAACGCTTAGCGGTTTTTACACTAAATAAAACAAACGAAAAAGAATTTAATCTTTGTATCCCTAAAAAAGCTATTTTAGAAATGCAAAAAATCTTTTTTGAAAAAATTGAAATTTATTATGATGAAAATATATTGATTGCAAAAAATGACAATTTTGAGTTTTTCACAAAACTTATTAATGATAAATTCCCTGATTATGAAAGAGTAATTCCAAAAAATATTACAAAAGAATTTATTTTTAAAACAGAAGAATTTATGGATGCATTGAAAAAAATCAATGTAATTACTGAAAAAATGAAATTAAATTTCCATAAAGATAAACTTGTATTTGAAGGTATTAGTTTAGATAATATGGAAGCAAAAACTGAACTTGAAATGGAACTTAATATAGATGAAGAATTTAATCTTTGCATTAAAAATAAATTCATCACTGACTTTTTAAATTCTATTGAAAGTGAAACATTCAAACTTAGCATAAATGAACCTCATATGGCATTCTTAGTTTCAAGTGAAGAATTACAAACTGTAATTATGCCAGTTATTTTATAAGGAAAATAAATGCAAGAAAATCAAAATTATGGCGCAGGAAATATTAAAGTTTTAAAAGGCTTAGAAGCTGTTAGAAAACGCCCTGGTATGTACATAGGTGATACCAACATAGGCGGTCTTCATCATATGATTTATGAAGTAGTGGATAATTCTATTGATGAAGCTATGGCAGGTTTTTGTGATACGATTAATGTAGAAATTACTACAGAAGGCTCTTGTATAGTAAGTGATAATGGTAGAGGAATTCCTGTGGGAATTCACCCTACTGAAAATATCCCTACTTTAACTGTAGTTTTAACCGTGCTTCATGCAGGTGGAAAATTTGATAAAGATACTTATAAAGTTTCAGGTGGTTTACACGGGGTTGGTGTAAGCGTTGTAAATGCTTTATCAAAAAAATTAGTTGCTACAGTGCATAGAGATGGAGAAATTTATCGCCAAGAATTTTCAGAAGGTAAAGTTACAAGTAATTTTGAAACCATAGGTAAAAGTAAAAAAACAGGAACAATCATAGAATTTTGGCCAGATGATCAAATTTTTGAAGTGACTGATTTTGATTATGAAATTTTAGCTAAAAGATTTCGTGAACTTGCATATTTAAATCCAAAAATTACTATAAATTTTAAAGATAACCGCGTAGGAAAAGCAGAAAGTTTTCATTTTGAAGGTGGTATAAGTCAGTTTGTTACAGATTTAAATAAAAAACAAGCTCTAACTAAGGCTATATTTTTTAATGTAGATGAAGAAGATGTAAATGTTGAAGTAGCATTGCTTTATAATGATAGTTATAGTGAAAATTTACTTTCTTTTGTAAATAATATCAAAACTCCAGATGGTGGAACGCACGAAGCAGGTTTTAGAATGGGCTTAACTCGTGTTATTAGCAATTACATTGAAGCAAATGCTAGTGCTAGAGAGAAAGACTCTAAAATCACAGGTGATGATGTAAGAGAAGGTTTAATAGCAGTTGTAAGTGTTAAAGTACCTGAGCCACAATTTGAAGGACAAACTAAAGGAAAATTAGGTTCAAGCTATGTTAGACCTATAGTTTCTAAGGCTTCTTTTGAATATTTGACAAAATATTTTGAAGAAAATCCTATCGAAGCAAAAGCTATCATGAATAAAGCTTTAATGGCAGCTCGTGGTAGAGAAGCAGCTAAAAAAGCTAGAGAATTAACCCGTAAAAAAGAAAGTTCAAGTGTAGGGACTTTACCAGGAAAATTAGCTGATTGTCAAAGTAAAGATCCAAGTGAAAGCGAAATTTATTTAGTTGAGGGTGATAGTGCAGGAGGTTCTGCAAAACAAGGTAGAGAAAGAACTTTCCAAGCGATTTTACCTTTAAGAGGTAAAATACTCAATGTTGAAAAAGCAAGACTAGATAAAATTTTAAAAAGTGAACAAATTCAAAATATGATCACAGCTTTTGGTTGTGGGATCGGTGATGAGTTTGATATAGAAAAACTAAGATATCATAAAATCATCATTATGACAGATGCTGATGTAGATGGTTCTCACATACAAACTTTGCTTTTGACATTTTTCTTCCGTTTTATGAATGATCTTGTAGCAAATGGACATATTTATTTAGCTCAACCACCTTTATATCGTTATAAAAAAGGTCAGAAAAAAGAAATTTATCTAAAAGATGAAAAAGCTTTAAATGATTATTTGATCGAAACAGGTATAGAAAGTTCTACTTATGAGGGCATAGGATTAAATGATTTAAAAGATTTTCTAAAAATCGTTGCAGCTTATAGAAGTGTTTTAAAAGAATTAGAAAAAAGATTTAATGTAATTTCAGTGATTAGGTATTTGATAGAAAATCCTGATTTGATAAAAGCTTCTAATGAAGAATTATTTAAAGTCATAAAAGAATTTTTAGAAAAACAAAATCACAATATCTTAAATTCATATATCAATGAAAATGAAATTCGTGTTTATGTGCAAACTGAAAATGGTTTAGAAGAGCTTATCATCAATGATGATTTGTTTGCTAATCCTTTATATGAAGAGGCAAATTATATTTATCAAAAAATTAAAGATAGAGATTTAAAATTTGATAAAGATATTTTAGAAATTTTAGATGAAGTTGAAAAAAATGCTAAAAAAGGTGCTTATATACAACGCTATAAAGGTCTTGGTGAGATGAATCCTGAACAACTTTGGGAAACAACTATGGATCCAAGTAATCGTCGTTTGTTAAAGATCACCATAGAAGATGCTCAAAGAGCAAATGATACTTTCAACCTTTTCATGGGTGATGATGTAGAACCACGCCGTGAGTATATACAAGCTCATGCTAAAGATGTTAAACATTTGGATGTTTAATTTTTAAATGATTTTTTTAACTGGAGGGCAAGGTCATAGTGGAAAGACCTTGCTTGCTCAAAGACTTCTTGAAAAATTGTCCTTTTAGAGTAGATGAGGATGAAAAAATAACTGATTTTTTGTTTCCTATTGTAGATGGTATGATTTAAATTTGTATAGAAAATAAACAAAATTTAATCATTGAAGGATTTTATCTTACTCCAAAAAAGTTACAAAAATTTCAAAATCATTCTGATATTAAAATACTTTATATCGTTTTTTCAAAAGAATATATTTTGCAAAATTATGAATTAATCTATCAAAATGAAAATGTTATAGAAAAGCGTTTATTTAGTGAAAAAGAAGAAATAAACACTCTTATTTTAAATCATCAAAAATTTAAAGCTCAATGTGAAAATTTAAATCTTCCTTTTATAGAAATTCAAAAAGACTATAAAATAGAATTAAAAAATGTAATAGAATTTTTTGCTTAAAAGCAAGCAAATAGTTATATAATATCTAAAAAATTTATAAGGATTAAAATGCATTTTACTCAGCAGCAATTGCAACGATTAATGCTTCATTATGCAGGGAAAATCGCTAAAGATAGAAAAGAGCAAAAAATAAAATTAAATTATAATGAAGCTTTAGCTTATATATGTTATGAATTAATGGAACTTGCAAGAAAAAATTTAAGTGTGAGTGAATTGATGAGCATAGGGAAAACTTTACTTACAAGTGAAGATGTGATTGATGGTGTTGCAAGTATGCTTGAAGAAATTCAAATAGAACTTCCTTTTGAAGATGGCACAAAATTAGTTACTATACATGAGCCTATAGCAAATGATGATAAAATAAAAGCTGGAGAGATATTTTTATCATCAGAATTTATTGTGCTTAATGAAAATAAAACTTCTATAGAAATTAAAGTAAGCAATAAAGGTGATCGTCCTATACAAGTTGGTTCGCATTTTCATTTCTTTGAAGTTAATCGCTTTTTGTCTTTTGACAGAGAAAAAGCTTATGGTAAAAGGTTAAATATCGCTTCAGGAACAAGTGTGAGATTTGAACCAGGTGAAGAAAAAACAGTAAGTTTAATAGAATTTGGTGGTTTAAAAAAGGTTTTAGGTTTTAATAATCTTTGTGATGATTTTATCAATGATGAAAATAAAACTAAAGCTTTATCAAAAGCAAAAGAGAAAGGATTTCTTTGATTAAGATTAGCAAAAAAGACTATGTGAATATGTATGGTCCAACAACTAATGATAGAGTAAGATTAGCAGATACAGATTTGATTTTAAGAGTAGAAAAAGATTATACTTTATATGGCGAAGAAGTTAAATTTGGTGGTGGTAAAAATATTAGAGATGGTATGGCTCAAAGTGTAAGTGAGGGAGAATTTCCGGATTTAGTTTTAACTAATGCTTTGATTGTTGATTATACCGGTATTTATAAAGCAGATATTGGGATAAAAAATGGCTATATAGTAGGTATAGGAAAAGCAGGCAATCCTGATATACAAGATGGAGTTGATCCTAGCTTAGTTATAGGCACAAGTACAGATATTATCGGTGCAGAAGGTTTAATAGTAACTGCAGGTGGTATTGATACTCATATACATTTTATCTCCCCAACTCAAATTGAATGTGCCTTATATAGTGGTGTTACTACTATGATAGGAGGTGGCATAGGACCAAGTGAGGGAACAAATGCTACAACTTGCACAAGTGGGGCTTATCATATACATTCTATGTTAAAAGCTACGCAAAATTACCCTATGAATTTTGGCTTTTTAGGTAAAGGAAATTCAAGTAATAAAAATGCTTTAAAAGAGCAAATCATAGCCGGTGCATGCGGCTTAAAAATTCATGAAGATTGGGGTGCTACTTCTAGTGTGATTGATGCTAGTTTAAATATAGCTGATGAAATGGATATACAAGTAGCTATCCATACAGATACTTTAAATGAAGCAGGTTTTGTAGAAGATACGATTAAAGCTATTAATGGTAGAGTTATCCATACTTTTCATACTGAAGGTGCAGGTGGTGGCCATGCTCCTGATATTATTAAAATGGCAGGTTTTGAAAATGTTTTACCTGCAAGTACTAATCCTACTATGCCTTTTACTAAAAATACCATTGATGAACATTTAGATATGCTTATGGTTTGTCATCATTTAGATAATAAAATCAAAGAAGATGTTGAATTTGCAGATAGTAGAATTCGTCCTGAAACTATAGCAGCAGAAGATAAACTTCATGATATGGGTGTTTTTAGCATTATGAGTAGTGATTCTCAAGCTATGGGACGCGTAGGTGAGGTGATTTTAAGAACATGGCAAAGTGCTGATAAATGTAAAAAAGAATTTGGTGCCTTGAAAGAAGATAATGATTTAGACGATAATTTCCGTATTAAACGCTATATAGCAAAATACACTATAAATCCTGCTATTGCACATGGGATTGATAGTTATGTTGGTTCTATTGAAGTAGGAAAATTTGCTGATTTAGTACTTTGGCAACCTAAATTTTTTGGAGTAAAACCAAAGCTTATTTTAAAAGGTGGCTTGATAGTAGGTGCAAAAATAGGCGATGCTAATGCTTCTATCCCAACACCTGAGCCTATTATCTATGAAAAAATGTTTGGTGCAAATTTAAATGAAAATGCTTTACATTTTGTTTCTAAAGCTTCTTTAGAAGCTAATATGCCTGAAAAATTAAGCTTAAAAAGAAAATGTGTTGCAGTAAAAAATTGTAGAAATATCACTAAAAAAGACTTAAAATTTAATGATAAAGTTCAAGATATAGAAGTAAATCCACAAACTTATGAAGTAAAAATAAATGGTGAGCTTATTAGCTCTAAGAGCGTTGATTCTTTAGCTTTAGCTAGAAAATATTTTATGATTTGATGATTTTACTTCAAAATAAAATAACGCATTATGATTTAAATAAAGAATGCGATTTTTTAGAGCTTAGTTGGTTTGATACTTTTAAAAAGATATTAAGAACAACAACTTTAAAAGGACTAGATGTCGCTATAAAAATGCCTGATAATAAAGGTTTAAATCATAATGATTGTTTATATGATGAGGATTTTTTGATTTTAGTGAAGATTAAACCTGAAAAGGTTTTAAAAATTCACATAGAAAATGAATACAACCTTGCTTTAATAAGTTATCAAGTGGGTAATATGCACTTAAATTTATTTTATAAAGATCATAAACTTCTTACTTTAGAACAAAACTCTATCATAAGGTTTTTAGAAAAATTTAATATAAAATACGAAAAATGTGAGGAAATTTTAGAGCCAAAATATATGCTTGATATGCCAAGTTTTATCCAAGTTGATCCAAATTTTAAACTTATTAAAGAATAAAGATGAATAAATTAAATTTTTTACTTTTACAAATTAGTGATTCTTCTTTTCCTATAGGAGCTTTTTCACATTCTTTTGGTTTAGAATCTTATGTGAATTTTGCTTATATAAAAAATATAGAAGATGCAAAAAAAGTTTTAAAAACTCAGCTTTATTCTAATATTTTATATTTTGAGCTTTTAGCTTTGAAAATAGCTTATGAAAATGCAAATGATGTAAAAAATTTACTAGTCTTTCAAAGAAAATTTTTATCAAGTATAGTTGCAAAAGAACAAAGTCAAGCTTATGTTTTTCTAGCTAAACGCTTTGTAAAAAATGTTAGTCTTTATGGATTATCAAATCCTTTATTAAATCAATACATTAAAGGAAATCAAACTCCTATTTATCCTTTTGTGTATGCTTTATTTTGTAAAGATAATGAGCTTGATTTTATGTATGAAAGTTTTTTATTTGCTTTAATGAGTAATTTTGTTAATATTCTTGTGAAAATCGTGCCTTTATCACAAAATGAAGGGCAGATTTTACTTTTTCAATTACAGCAAGATTTTCAAAAGGTTCTTTCTAAATTACAAAATTTAACTTTAAAAGATTGGTGTGAAAATCATAATGTCTTAAATGATTATTTGGGTATAAAACACCAAAATTTAGCATTTAAAATTTATATTTCTTAAAAGGGTTATAATGGTTAAAATAGGCATAGGTGGTCCTGTAGGTAGTGGTAAAACAGCTTTAGTATTAAATTTATGTCAAGCTTTAAAAGATGAGCTTTCTTTGGCTGTAATTACAAATGATATTTATACAAATGAAGATGCAAATTTTTTAATCAAACAAGGCGTTCTTGAAAAAGAAAGAATCATTGGAGTGCAAACTGGAGGTTGTCCTCATACAGCCATTAGAGAAGATGCTTCTTGTAATCTTGAAGCTGTTGAACTTTTACAAGAGCGTTTTAGTGATTTAGATCTTATTTTTATAGAAAGTGGTGGAGATAATTTATCAATGACTTTTTCACCTGAACTTGTGGATTTTTTTATCTTTGTTATAGATGTTGCTCAAGGAGAAAAAATTCCACGCAAAGGTGGTCCTGCTATTTGTAGATCTGATTTAATGATTATCAATAAAATAGACTTAGCTCCTTATGTAAATGCTTCTTTAAAAATCATGCAAGAAGATACTTTAAAAATGCGTGGAGATAGACCTTTTATCATGAGTAATCTTCAAACTAAAGAAGGTTTAGAAGAAATCATTACTTGGATTAAAAAATACACACTTTTAAAGGATTGATTTGTTTGCTCAAAAGAGTGTTTTTAAACTTACATTAGATACTATCAATGAAAAAACTATCATAAAAAATTCTTTTTTTACTCCTCCTTTTAAACTTATGAGGAATTTTTATGATAAAAAATTAACTAGTATATATGTTCTAAATTCTAGTGCTGGAATTTTTAAAGAGGATCATTTAAATTTTGAAATCATATGTAAGAAAAGTACAAACACCGCTATACTCACACAAAGTTATGAAAAGGTATATGATACTAAAGATTCTTTTGCGAGTAAAAATATTGATTTTACTCTTGAAGAAAATGCAAGCTTTTTTTATATGCCAAAGCCACTTTTGCTTCAAGAAAATGCAAATTTTATACAAAACACAAAGATTAATCTAGCTTCTTTTTCAAGATTAGTTTATGTTGATTTTGTCATTTTTGGTAGAGTGGCTATGGATGAAAAATTTGCTTTTAAAAATTATGAGAGTTTAACTCAAATTTATAGAAATGATACTTTAATTTTAAATGATAAAATTAAAATCAATCCTTCTTATATGAAAGAAAATGATTTAAATTTTTTTGCAAATTATACGCATTATTTGAGTATTTATCTTTTTGGATATGATGAGTTTTATGAAGAATTAAAAGCTTCATTTGACGATATAAATCAACTTTTTTATGAGGGTTTGTGTATAAAAATTCTTAGTAATGAAAGTGAAAAATTACTTTTACTTCAAGATAAGCTTTTTAAATTTTGTCAAAATAAAATATAAAATATTGTGGTATTATAAAGTTTTAAAAACAAACTAAGGATTATAAATGCGATATGGTGAAAAAGAAATCAAAGAATTTAGTGTAGAAAATATGGAAGTTTGGCCAAATGATGCCAAAAATGATTATGTGATTAAAATCACTTTACCTGAATTTATGTGTTGTTGTCCGCGTAGTGGGTATCCTGATTTTGCTACAATTTACTTAGAATACATTCCAAATAAATTAGTAGTAGAACTTAAAGCAATCAAACTTTATATTAATACCTTTATGTATAGAAATGTTTCACATGAAGCAAGTATTAATGAAATTTATAATACTTTAAAAGAAAAACTTGATCCAAAATGGATAAAAGTAGTAGGTGATTTTAACCCTCGTGGTAATGTGCATACTGTGATTGAATGTAGATCTGATTTAGTGGTACCACAAAATTAAGTTTTTATTAAAAATAAAAGGATATATTAAGTCTTATTTTAAGGAGGAAAATATGAAATTAAAATTATTTAGTTTAGTTGCAAGTGCTGCTTTGGTTTCAAATTTAGCTTTAGCTGATGAAAATTCAGGAATATTATTAGGTATTGATGCTGGTTGGTTTCATACTAAGGTAAAATCTGATCTTGATCATAGAAAAACACAAAACATTAAATATAATGGTGATTTAGAAGGTAATGTTCCTGTTTTTGGTTTAAGAGTTGGTTATCGTTTTAGTGAAAATCATAGAATTTATGGTGCTTATAATTATTCAAGCGAATTTAGTGATGTAATCAATACCACAAGATTAAAAATTGATGGAGAATTTACTACACATAAGTTTTTGCTTGGTTATGATTTTACTCCAAAAATCTTTGAAAAAACAAGAGCTGTTTTAGGTGTATATGGTGGCTATGCAAGAACGGATATTACTTTAAAAACAAGCTTTTTATCATTATCTCAAGATTTTGATGGTTATACTTATGGAGCAAAAATCGGTGCTTTATATGAGTTAAATCAAGCAAATGAAATTGAGTTTGGTTTTAAAGCCGAGCAAACTCATTATAATACAAGAAATTTTTATCAAAATATGGTAGGTTCAAACTTTTACGATCCTAAACAAACAAATTATGGTTTATATCTAGGATATACTTATAAATTCTAAGGAGAATATATGCCAAAAGATGCAAATGGAACTGAGCTTAATACAGGTGATAGTGTAAGTGTTGTGAAAGATTTAAAGGTAAAAGGTGCAAGCACTACTTTAAAGCGCGGAACAACTATAAAAAATATTAAGCTTACAAACAAAGACACTGAAATTGAAGCTAAAGTAGATAAATTTGGTGTGATTGTTTTGAAAACTGAATTTCTTAAAAAAATATAAGTAAAAATTCCCAATTAATCTTGGGAATTTTCTTCTTGATAAACACAATGTTTAAAAATAAATTGATGTTCCTCAGGCAAGTTTTCAAATAAAGCATTTGCGAGTTGTCTTATCTCCCAAAGGGCTGATTTTGAGCTTCTTAGAGTGATAAAATTTTGCAAACTTCTTGCATTAATTGTTAAAGTTAATTCTGTTTTATAACTTTCTGGTAAGCAGTATTTTGCTATATCTAAACTAATGCTATTTTGCAAAATCAAACGCAGATTTTCTAAAGCTTTGATACTTGCATTATCTACTACTTCATTTCCGGTTAATACTAAGTATCTTTTAGCATTTTCAAAGTCATTTTCTTTAAATTCGCTTTCATTTCTTAGTTCTTTTAAAGTATATCTTGTGCTTTTTACACTAGGACTAGTGTGGCGGTGTCTTGCAACTTCTTGTAAGCATGCTCTTGAAATACCTTGTATATAAAAAGTATAGTTTAAATGCTCTAAGGTTGAAGCATGTTTGAATTTATTTCCCACTCGATCGATTAATTCTTTGTCTTTCTCACCACCACAATCACCTTTGTCAAAACTTTGCCAACATGTTCTTGTTGCATGAGAGCATACAGAAAGTGGAGTATGATTTAATAATGTGATTTTCATCGAAAATTTCCTTCAAAAATAATTGAATTTTACACAAATGTTTATAAAAATAAAATTTTTTATTCGTTATAATTTCAAAAAAAGAAATTAAGGTTATTTTATGAAATTAAAACAAACTAAATATATTTTTGTAACCGGTGGTGTTTTAAGCTCATTAGGAAAAGGTATAGCAGCAGCATCTATTGCTACTATTTTAAAAAATTCAGGTTTAAAAGTAAGTATTTTAAAAGCAGATCCTTATATTAATGTAGATCCTGGTACGATGAGTCCTTTGGAGCATGGGGAAGTTTTTGTAACTGAAGATGGAGCTGAGACAGATTTAGACTTAGGACATTATGAGAGATTTTTAAATGAGAATTTAACTCAAGATAATAACTTTACCACAGGAAGAGTTTATCAAAGTGTTATAGAAAAAGAAAGAAGAGGAGATTACTTAGGAAAAACTATACAAGTAATCCCTCATATAGTTGATGAGATAAAAGATCGCATTAAAAAGGCCGGAGTTGATAAAGATATTTTAATTGTTGAAATAGGTGGTACGGTAGGAGATATAGAAGGCTTACCATTTTTAGAAGCTATTAGAGCTTTAAAACTTGAAGTGGGTAAATATAATGCTATTAATATTCACTTGACTTTAGTGCCATTTATCAAAGCAGCAGGAGAACTTAAAACAAAACCAACTCAACATAGTGTGGGAGAATTACGCCGTATAGGTATAAGCCCTGATATGATCATTTGCAGAAGTGAAAAATCTTTAGATAGAGAGTTAAAAGACAAAATCGCAATTTCATGCGGAGTTGAAAAAAACTGCGTTATAGAAAGTGTGGATGCAGCTAGTATTTATCAAATTCCACTAAATTTTTTAAAACAAGATATTTTAAATTCTATTGCAAGTTTATTAGATCTTCAAAATTTAAAGCCAAATATGAACGAATGGGATTCTTTAGTAAAAAGAGTCATCGCTCCAAGTAATGAACTTAGCATCGCTTTTGTAGGAAAATATGTAGATTTAAAAGAAAGCTATAAAAGCTTAACAGAGGCCATTATCCATGCAGGTGCAGCACTTGATGCAAGAGTAAATTTAAAATGGATCGATAGTGAAAAATTAGAAAATGCAAATGTCGAAGAAAGCTTTAAAGATGTAAATGGGATTTTAGTAGCAGGTGGTTTTGGCTACCGTGGAGTAGAAGGAAAAATCAAAGCCATACAATATGCAAGAGAAAATAAAATTCCATTTTTAGGAATTTGTTTGGGTATGCAGCTTTCTTTAGTGGAATTTGCACGCAATGTTTTAAAACTAGAAGATGCAAATTCTCATGAATTCAATCCAAATTGTAAAAATCCTATCATCTTTTTGATTGATGAATTTATTGACGCAAGTGGAGAAAAGCAAATTAGAACAAGTAAAACTCCACTTGGTGGAACTATGCGTCTTGGAGCTTATGAGTGTCATATCAAGCCAAATACACTTTTAAGTAAGGTTTATAATAATCAAAAAAGCGTAAAAGAACGCCACCGCCACCGCTATGAAGCTAATCCAAAATACAAAGAAATGTTTGAAAAAAATGGGCTTATTATAAGCGGGGAAAATGAAGGTTTAGTTGAGGCTGTAGAGCTTAAAGATCATCCATTTTTCTTAGCAGTGCAGTTTCACCCTGAATTTACTTCACGCTTAGTTAGGGTTAATCCGGCTATTTTTTCTTTTATCAAGGCATCTTTAACAAATCATGCTAAATAAAGCCAAAATAAAAGAAATTTTACACCAGCGTTTTATCAATGATACACATGTAAAGCTTTGTGATTTACCTATGCCATCTTGTTTAAAAGATGTCTATAAGGGTGCTTTACGTATTAAAGAAGCGATTGAAAAAAATCAAAAGCTTGCTATTGTTGGAGATTATGATGTAGATGGGGTGATTTCTTGTGTGATTTTATCTGAATTTTTTGATGATATCGGATATGACTATGTGGTAAAAATTCCAAATCGTTTTAAAGATGGATATGGTCTAAATGAAGAAATCATCAATGAACTTAATGGGATAGATTTAATCATCACTGTAGATAATGGTATAGCAGCTTTTGATGCAGCAGAGCTTTGTTTACAAAAAGGAATTGATTTAATCATTACCGATCATCATATGCCTCCAGCTACTTTACCAAAAGCTTATGCGATCATTAATCCTAAACAACAAGATTGTGAATTTCCTGATATTGAAATTTGTGGTGCTCAAGTGGCTTGGTATTTAGTTGCTGCTATAAAAGAAGTATGTAAAATTAATTATAATATGTGTAAATTTATAGAGCTTTTATCTATCGCAATTATCGCAGATATGATGGAGCTTAGAGATTTAAATAGAGCCTTAGTTAGAAAAGGCATAGAGTGTATTAATGATTCAAAACGAGTTGCATTTAAAGCTATCAAACAGTATTTTGGTAAGGATAAATTTGAGCTTGATAATATTAGTTTTTTAATTGCACCTTTGATTAATAGTGCAGGTAGAATGGATGATGCGATTATTTCTTATAAATTTTTGCATTCTAAAAATATTAATGAGGTTATGGGTTATTTAGAACAAATCATTACTTATAATAATAGCCGTAAAGATGAAGAGCGCGAGCTTTTTAAACAATGTTTAGAACAAGTTGATGAAAATGATCCTGTGATTATTGTCAATGGCCAAAATTGGCATGAGGGTGTTTTGGGTATAGTTGCAAGTCGTTTAGCAAAGCATTTTAACAAGCCTGCCTTTGTTTTTTCAGAATGTGAGCAAAAGGCTAAAGCTAGCGTTAGAAGCGTGGGTAGGATAGATATTTTAAATGTTATAGAACAAGCTAAAGAATTTGTTTTAAGCTATGGTGGACATAAAGGTGCAGCTGGAGTTTTAGTCGAGCTTGAAAAATTTGGTATTTTTAAAAATAAGCTTTATGAAATTTGTCAAAATATCCCTAAAGATGATTTTTACAATACTGATGAGGTTTTAGGTAGTATTGATCCAAATGAAGTTGATTTTGAACTTTTAGAGATATTGGAATTTTTTGAACCTTTTGGGCATAAAAACCCAAGGCCATATTTTAAATTTGATAAGCTTTTTGTAAAAAACAAAAAAAGACTTGGTAAAGATGAAAATCATATAAAACTTATTTTAACACAAGGAAATAAGACTTTAGAAGCTTTATTTTTTAATTTTGACTATGAGCCAGAAATTGGTGAAAATATTGATTTTATAGCTAGTATTTCTAAAAATAATTTTAGAGGATTAATCACCCCTCAACTTACTATAAAAGAAATTCTTAGATAATTTATTAACTTATTTGCATAATTTTTATTTATAAATTTGCTATAGCATAAGTACTATAAAGGAGTAAAATGTTAAAAAGGATTTTATTATTAGCAATATTTTTTAATTTTACTTTTGCTTTTGATACAAAAATTTTTATAGGTGATATTTATATACCTGAAAATTTTTATAAATATGATAAAGATTTTAAAATCGCGGCTAGAAAGTATAATATACCCATGGCATTACTTAAAGCCATAGCTTTGACAGAGAATGCAGCTTATGAACATAATATCATTGGTAGAAATAAAAATCAAACAAGAGATTATGGTTTAATGCAAATTAATAGCATTCATTTAAAGCGTTATGGTGTTAGCGAAAAAGAGATTGTAAAAGTTAGTGCAAATATAGACATAGCAGCAAGATTACTTTATGAAATTATACAACGATACGGGTTTAATTGGAATGCTATTGGAAGATATCATTCAGCAAATGATAAATATAAAAATATTTGGCTTGATAAAGTAATGAAAAATTTAGTTGCTATAGTTTTAAAAGATAGTAAAGATCTTTTTGTAATGGAAAAATTTAGAGCTTTTAAATTAGTTTCGCTTTTGATAAATGTTGATAAAGAACAATATAGAATTTTATTAGCAAGCAATAATTAAAACAAGAATTATAAATTTTCTTGTTTTAAAGCCTCTGCTTGATAATAAGCGATTAATGGCTCGATGATTTCATCAAAAAGTCCACCTTCTAAAATCGCATCAAGTCTATATAAAGTAAGATTTATTCTATGATCACTAATTCTATTTTGAGGGAAATTATAAGTGCGTATGCGTTCGCTTCTATCGCCACTTCCAACTTGTGATTTTCTTGCTTGGCTTTCTTTAGCTAAGCGTTCTTGTTCTTGCATTTCAAAAAGTCTTGCCTTTAAGACTTTCATGGCACTTTCTTTGTTTTTATGTTGGCTTTTACCATCTTGATTTACTACAACTATACCTGTTGGAATGTGAGTGATTCTTACAGCACTATCTGTGGTATTTACGCTTTGACCACCATGACCGCTACTACGCATTACATCGATTTTTAAATCATTTGGATTGATTTGAATTTCAACATCATCAACTTCAGGCATAATAGCCACTGTAATAGCTGAAGTATGAACTCTACCTTGAGATTCTGTTTCAGGTACTCTTTGAACCCTATGCGTGCCACCTTCGTATTTTAGCCTTGAATAAGCTCCATTTCCTTTGATAAGAATGATGATTTCTTTAAATCCACCTACGCTACCTTCACTTGAGCTGACTATTTCGTATTTATAATCACGATTTTCAGCATAGCGTATATAAGCTTTTACTAAATCCCCAACAAATAAAGAAGCTTCATCGCCACCTGTACCTGCACGAATTTCTAAAAAGATATTCTTATCATCGTTTGGATCTTTAGGTAATAAGAGAATTTTTAATTTTTCTTCAAGTTGTGGCTTTAAAACTTCGAGATTTTTAAGTTCTTCTTTTGCAAGTTCACCTAGTTCAGGATCAGATAAAAGAAGTTTATTTTCTTCTATATCATCTAAGGTTTTGAGATATTCTTTTGCTTTTTCTACTATGGGTTCTAAATTTTTTTGCTCTTTAGATAGAGCTGTCATTTTAGAAATATCATTAGAGATATTAACATCACTAAGAAGAGTATTTAACTCATCAAAGCGTGCTAAAAAAGGTTTGAGTTTATCAGCTAACATTAATTATGCTAATTTGTTTACCAATAATGCTAATCTGCTAACACGGCGTGATGCAGTTTGTTTTTTCAAAAATCCGCGACTTACCATAGCGTGAATGCTTTTATTAGCTACTTTTAATGCATTTTGTGCAGCTTCTTTATCGTTATTTGCCGCTGCTTCGCGAACCGCTTTTGTAATGTTTTTTAATCTTGTTCTATAAAATCTATTTCTTTCAGTTCTTTTGATAGTTTGTCTTGCTCTTTTTTCAGCAGATTTATGGTTTGCCATAATTTTCCTTTTTTATATAAATTAAATTGCTAATTATACAAAATTAAAATTAAATTTTAATTAATTTAAGTATTTTTAAAGTATTAATTTTAATACCTAATATCATTTATTTTTAAAAAATCGCGCAGTTTTTCATACTCGCCATTTTCCAAATAACGATATTTGCCAGCTTTTAACATACCAAGATCTAATGCTCCAAATGCCACTCTTTTAAGATCCATCACTTCTAAATCAAAATGTCCAAAAAAGCGTCTTAGCTCCCTATTTTTACCTTCATTAATGATTACTTTTAGTTTCGTATAGCCTCCGCTTGAACCAAAAATTTCAAAGCCTAAAAATGGAGCAAAACTCATTGAGGTTATTTTAGTTTTGGCGTGAGCCCCTTTTTTTTCATTTTGAATTTCTAAGCCATTTTGCATAGCTTCGATGACATTTTTATCTATATTACCTTTTACTTTTAAGTAATATTCTCTTTCTAAATCACTATGCATAAGTGCATCTGCTATTACAGGTGAATCAGTTAGTAAAAGTAATCCCTCACTTGCAAAGTCAAGCCTTCCTACGCTAAGCCAAGTGCTAAACTGTTTTGGTAAAGTATGATAGATGGTTTTTCTACCTCTATCATCTTTTTTGCTAACTATTTCACCTTTTTGTTTATGATAAATGATGACTGAAAATTGTGTTTTTTTATGGAGTTTTTTACCATTGATAAAAACTTTATCTTCAGTATTTACACTATCACTGAGCAAGGCTGTTTTTTTATTGATTTTTACTAAGCCTTGCTTGATTAGCTCATCAGCTTCACGGCGAGAATATTTGCTATTGTGTGAGATGAATTTATTAATTCTCATAATTTTACTTTACATCACAAAAATAGTTGGTACTATGGTTGGATATTTTTTGATTTTTCTAAAAATATGCTTTCTTAGTACTTGTCTAATTTGAGCTTCTAAAACTTTTGGATTATCTAAAATTTCATCTTTTACATTTGGGAAAAATTGACTTAAAACATCACTCATTTCTTTTGAGAATGCTCCATCTTGTTTATCAGCTACCAAGCCATAACTAAATACTCTTGGTTTATTAATTAGTGTTTTACTTGCTTTATCAAGCCGGGCGATGATGACAACTATACCGCTATCTGCTAGTTTTTGTCTATCAATTACCACATCATCTGCGATTTGTTTGTTGATTTGATTATCCACAAAGACTTTTCCTGTTTTAACTGTTTTTACACGTTTGATGTATTTTTGACAAAGCTCTACTTGATCCCCATCACTCATTAAGTAGATGTTTCTTTCAGGTATACCACATTTTAGAGCAGTTTCTTTATGTTTATTGATATGATTATACTCTCCATGCACTGGTAAGAAAAATTTAGGTTTTACTAAAGTTAGCATGAGTTTTTGTTCTTCTATACTAGCATGTCCGCTTACATGAATTTCACTAAATTCTTGATAAGCTACTTTAGCTCCTGCTTTTAAAAGAAAATCAAGTACAGCAGAAACATTTGCTTCATTACCTGGTATTGCTTTAGCTGAAATGATAACTTGATCGCTAGGTTTGATTTTGATAAATTTATGCTCATCAGTTGCCATTCTATATAAAGCACTCATAGTCTCGCCTTGACTTCCTGTAGTGACAATTAGTACTTCGTTGTCTTTGTATTTGCTTACTTCATCAGCGTCAATGAAAATTTTTCTATCAAGCTTGATATAGCCAAGTTCCATAGTAGTATAGAGATTTCTTTCCATAGAACGCCCTATAACGCACACTTTTCTGCCATATTTTAAACCATAACTAATAGCTTGATATACACGGTGGATATTAGAGCTAAAGGTGCTCATGATTACCCTGCCTTTAGTTTTGGCAAAAATTTGATCAAAAGTAGGTCCTACAGAGCTTTCGCTTTTTGTATAGCCTTCTTTATATGAGTTTGTACTATCACTTAAAAGACAAAGCACACCTTCTTCGCCATATTGAGCTAAACGACTTAAATCCGTTGGATAACCATCAATTGGTGTTTGATCTATTTTAAAATCGCCAGTGTGTATGATGGTTCCTGCTTTAGTTTTAATAGCCAAAGCACAAGCATCGATGATAGAGTGGGTTATGTGAATCCATTCTAAATTAAACTCGCCTATTTCATAAATTTGTCTTTTTGTTATAGGTCTAAACCATTTACGCTCAGCCTTTAAACCATGTTCTTCAAATTTATTTGAAATCATACCTAGTGCTAAAGGTGTTGCGTAGATAGGAAATTGAAATTCTTTGAAAAAATACGGTACAGCACCGATATGATCTTCATGAGCATGAGTGATGATGATAGCGCGAATTTTGTTTTTAATCTTTCTTACATAGTCAAAATCAGGTATGATAATATCTACTCCATGCATGGTTCCATCTGGAAAACTCATACCTATATCAATGATAATCGCATCATTATTAGTTTCAAAAACAGTGATATTTCCACCGATTTCTCCAAGCCCACCCAAAGGCGTAATACGAATTTTATGTTCGCTTGAGTTGTTGTGTTTTAAAGGGTGAAGTCTTAGCTCGTGCATGATTTTATTAGCTTCTATGCTTTTAGCAAGTTCTATTTGCCATTCTTCATTACCACTTAATTTAGAAGGTAAATTTCTATTTTTTTTCTTTTTCTTTTTTTCTTCGCTAACTTCAGTTTGAGTATTTTCTACTTTTGTTTCGTTTTTAATTTCACTATTTTGCTCTTGATTTTGTGAATCTTTTTTTCTTTTGTTTCTAAATTTATTAAATCTTTTAGTTTTGTTTTGCTCTTGAGTTTTGTTTTCTTCGCTCATAGTCATCCTTTAAATGGTCATAAATTTTAAGGTATGAATCAACGCTAATTTCATGAGCTCTTGAGGTAGAAGAGATATCTAGTGCTTCAAATGCTTTTAGAATTTTTTCTTTTTTATTTTTAAAATTAGATAAGAGTTGTTTTCTAGGATTTTGAAAACAAGCTCTAAGAAATTCTTTAAAAGCTTCTATATTTTCACATTTTTGCTGATAATGAGTAGTTTTTATTAACTTCATTACAGCTGAAGTAACTTTTGGTGGAGGATTAAAGCTTTGTGGTTGTATATCAAAAAGCATTTGTCTTTGACATATCAATGCACAAAGTACCCCTAAAGCCGAAAAATTACTTTCTTTTTCATTTGCACAAAATTTCTGTGCTACTTCTTTTTGCACCATTACTATAAGCCCAAGGCAATTTTGATCTTCTAGGGCTTTTAAAATCAAATTTGTAGCAATATAATATGGTAAATTTGCTACTAAAAAGTACTCTTTATCGCTTAAACTTCCTTGATCAAAAGCATCGCTTGCATTTTGATGAATAAGCTCAAAATTTCCACCTTCAATCTCATTTTGAAATTTTTTATTTAAAATAGGAATCAAATCTTTATCAATCTCATAAGCTCTAATATGAGCTTGTGGAATTTTCAAAAGTTCTTGCGTTAAATCACCTAAGCCAGGCCCAATCTCAACTATATTTTTAGTATCTTTGGGTATGGCTTGGATGATTTTATCTACCACGCTTTTATCACATAAAAAATTTTGCCCAAAATGTTTTTTTGCTTTTATCATAAATTTATTTTATCTAAAAAATATTAATTATAGCATTATTTTAAGCGCTAATTAGATAAAATTTGAATTATTTTTTATAAAGGTTAATTTTTGAAAAATCTTATAGTGTGTGCAGGAGGAAATGAGGATTTTAAATTTGCACAAAGTATAGGTGTAGGCTTAGTTAATTCTGCTTTTTCTCTAGGTAAAATTTTAAGTCAAGTAAAAGTAGATAGAGTGATTTTTATAGGTACATGTGGAATTTACCAAGAAGGAAAAATTTTAGACATTTATGAAAGTTCTAATGCTGCAAATTTAGAATACGCAGATTTATTTGATAGTTTTTATACACCTATAGCAAATGAGATTAGATTAAATGTTTCACATGAAACTATGATTAATTCTTCAAATTATATTTGCAAAGATGAAAATATTGCCCAAGAATTTTTTAAAAAAGGCGTACATATAGAAAATATGGAAGCATACGCTGTGCTTTCTTGTGCAAAAATGCAAGGAATAGAAGGAATTTGTTATTTATGTGCTACAAATTTTTGTAATGAATTTGCACATGAAGATTTTTTAAAAAATCATCAAGAAGCAAAAGAATTATTAAAAGATTTTTTATTAGATAAGAAACTTATATAGGAAAAAAATTGAGTGAATTAAAAAATATATTAGATTTTACTAAAGAAGAATTAGAAAATTTAGTCCAACCAAAATTTAGAGCAAAGCAAATTTTTGAATGGTTATATAAAAAATATGCAGACGATTTTTTACAAATGTCATCTTTACCAAAAGACTTTAGAGTGTATTTACAAGAAAATTTTCATTTTTCACCTTTAAAATGTGTGAAAGATGAAAAAAGCAAAGATGGTAGTATTAAATATCTTTTTGAGCTTTTAGATGGTAAAAAAATAGAAGCTGTTTTGCTACCTATGAAAGAAGAGCTTGTAGATGAAAATGGAAAAATCATCAAACATGCAAGATATACTATTTGTGTTTCCTCTCAAGTGGGGTGTAAAAGTGGGTGCAGTTTTTGTCTGACTGCTAAAGGCGGTTTGAAAAGAAATTTGACTGCAGGAGAAATAGTAGGACAAATTTTATGGATTAAAAAACATAATAACATACCTTATGAAAGAAGGGTTAATATAGTCTATATGGGTATGGGAGAGCCTTTGGATAATCTTAAAAATGTTTCTAAGGTAGTTAAAATTTTAGCTGATAATGATGCTTTAGCGATAAGCCCTAGAAGACAAACTATAAGTACAAGTGGTTTAGCAAAGCAAATTAAAGAGCTTGGAGAAATGAATTTAGGTGTGCTTTTGGCTATTTCGCTCCATGCTGTAAATGATGAGCTTAGAAGTGAATTAATGCCTATTAATAAAGCTTATAATATAGCAAGCATTATGGAAGCGGTGAGAAATTTTCCTATAGATCAGCGTAAAAGAGTAATGTTTGAATACCTTTTAATCGATGGTATAAATGATAAAATAGAACATGCAAAAGAACTAGTCAAGCTCTTAAATGGTATAAAAGCCAAAGTGAATTTAATACTTTTTAATCCACACGAAGGAAGTTTATATAAAAGACCAAGTGTTGAAAATGCGGTTAAATTCCAAGATTATTTAAGTGCCAAAGGTGTTACTTGTACGATAAGAGAAAGCAAGGGACTTGATATTTCAGCTGCATGCGGACAGCTTAAAGAAAGGCAGAGTAAACAATGACTTTTTTAGATATAGCACAGCTTATTTTTATAAGCATAGTGGTGATCATAGGATTTGGTGGAATTATTTATGTATTAAAGAATGAAGGGAAAAACAATGGTAGATAAAAAACAATTATTAGAAAATCAATTATTTCAAAATAGATATATAAAACCAAATATTTCTTGGTATTTTTCGTATTTAAATGGTAAAAGAGGAATTGCTAGAATTTTTAAAGTTCCTTATGCTGCTTTGATGAAAAAATTTTATTTGAAAAAATACTTTGAAAAGAGGGTTTTAGAAGGTAAGGTGGATATTCCTTATTTAGAATTAGTTTTAACTACAAGATGTACTTTGCGTTGTGAATCATGTAACAATTTAATGCAGTATTTTTCACCATCAAATCAATATACCTGTACTTTAGAGGGTATTATAGAATCATTAGATCTACTTTTATCTAAAGTAGATTCTATCGCAAGGGTTAGAATTATAGGTGGAGAGCCTTTGTTGTTTAAAGATTTACCACAATTGATTGATTATTTAGATACTCAAAAGAAAATACTAACTTTTGATATTTTAACTAATGCAACAATAGACTTTAAAGAAGATTTGATTTTGAGATTTAAAAAATCAAAAAAAGCAAGAAAAATAAGTATTTCAGATTATAGAAAATCACCAAATTTAAAAATACCTTTAAAACAAGAGAGTATTTTGAGTAAGCTTAAGAAAAATAATATAGCGTTTTCTTATAATACAATAGATTATTGGTATGATATAGATAAAATTTACAAGCGCGGTAGAAGCAAAGAAGATATAATTAAAAATTATTATAATTGTCAAATGTCATGTGTAAGTTTGATGACATCTGAGGGCTTAGAAAATAAACAATTAGCACCTAAAGGAGCTGTTTTTGTTTGTCCTATATCAAGTTCTTTATCGCGTTTAAAAGGACTTGAAGAATTTAATGGCGATTTTTTAAATTTAGAGGATTCTAAAGAAAGATTTTTTGAATTTTATTCTCAAGATTTTTATAAATCTTGTGATTATTGTAGAGATTTTAGTCAGCCTATCAAAAAAATTCCAATTGCAATCCAAACTGATAAGGTTTTAAAATTAGAAAAAGATTAAGGTAGATTTTTCAAAAATTCACCTTTTATATCTTTTTGAGATTGTATCAAAAATTTTTGATTTTTATATGTAAATTCTAAGCTAAAAGAGTGTAAAAGCAGTCTTTTAGCACCTGTAATTTGAGCTCTTTTTATATTACTCATTTTTCCATCAAGTATTTGCTCTATTTGTGTTTTTTCTAAACCATATAAAGGTTCACCTAAAATTTTATGTTTCACATGAAACAAATGTAGTCTTATTTGGTGTTGTCTGCCTGTTAGAGGTTTAGCTAAAACTAAACTGGTATCTAAATTTTCAAAATATTCTAAAGTATAAAATTGCGTTAAAGCTTCTTTACCATTTTCACAAATATGCATTCTAGTTTTTACTGCATCGTAGTCTTTAGCTAAATCCATGCTTTTATCTACTATAAATTCTTTTTTAGTTTTTCCTTTTACTAGAACAAGATAGCTTTTTTGCACTAATCTTTTTTCAAACATGGTTTTTAACTCAATTTGTGCATTTTTATGTTTAGCTATGAGCAAAAGCCCGCTTGTTTCTTTATCTAATCTATGAGCCACGCAAGCTTTTTCACCCCATAAATGCCAAATTTCATCACAAAGACTATAAGTACAATTGCGTCCATTAGGATGAGTTAGCACCCCGCTTGGTTTTTCTACTACAGCAAAATCTTCATTTTCATAAACTATTTCTAATCCTTTGGGATTATTTTCATATATGATTAATTCTACTAGACCATCTAAAAATTTGTTTTTTTCTTCTACCAAATTTCCATCACAAAATAGTCTTTTTTTATCAATGAGTTTTTGTGCTTCACGCATAGAAATTTTTAACTCATCCATAAGTAGTCTAAATGCCTTTTTTCCATTATTTGCTAGTTTCTTTTTTATATATGCCATTTAATAACTTTCTTAGGTAATTTATAATAAAATTCAAGCTATTTTTTCATAAAAAATTATATAAAAAAAGGTCTTGAAAATGGTTGAAAGATATAGCAGAGAAATCATGGCTAAAAAATGGGACATGCAAGCAAAATATGAGGCGTGGTTAAAAGTGGAATTAGCTGCTGTGAAAGCGTGGAATAAACTTGGTCTTATTAAAGACGATGATTGTGAAAAAATTATAAAAAATGCAAAATTTGATATAGCAAGAATAGATGAGATAGAAAAAACTACCAAACATGATGTTATCGCTTTTTTAACTAGTGTAAGTGAAAGTTTGGGTGAGGAAAGTCGTTTTGTGCATTATGCGATGACAAGTTCAGATTGTATTGATACTGCAGTTGCTTTGCAGATTAAAGATAGTTTAGAATTAATCTTGCAAGATTTAGATCAAGTTTTAGCAGCGATTAAAACAAGAGCATATGAGCATAAAAATACCTTAATGGTAGGAAGAAGCCATGGAATTCATGGAGAGCCTATAACTTTTGGTTTGGTTTTGGCTATTTGGTATGATTCGCTAGTTCATGCAAAAGATTTAATCATTCATGCAAAAGAAGTGATTAGCTATGGAAAAATCAGCGGTGCTATGGGAAATTTTGCTCATGCTCCGCTTGAATTTGAAGAAGAAGTTTGTAAAAACTTAGATCTTAAGCCAGCACCAGTTTCAAACCAAGTTATACAAAGAGATCGCTACGCACAGGTTATCTCGGCTTTAGCTATTTTAGCTTCAAGTTGTGAGCAAATTGCTGTTGCTATCCGCCATTTTCAAAGAACAGAAGTATATGAAGCTGAAGAATATTTTTCTCAAGGACAAAAAGGAAGTTCAGCTATGCCTCATAAAAGAAATCCTGTTTTGAGTGAAAATATTACCGGTCTTTGCAGGATGATAAGAGCTTATGTAACACCTGCTTTAGAAAATGTAGCCCTATGGCATGAAAGAGATATATCACATTCTAGCGTTGAAAGATTTGTATTACCTGATGCTTTTATCACGACTGATTTTATGCTTTCAAGATTATGCGGTGTGATAGAAAAGCTTTTGGTATATCCAGAAAATATGATGAAAAATTTAAATTTAACTGGAGGACTTGTATTCTCTCAAAGAGTATTGCTTGAGCTTCCATTTAAAGGTATAAGCAGAGAAGAAGCTTATAAGATAGTTCAAAGAAATGCTATGAAAGTTTGGGCTGATTTACAAAATGGTAAGTCTGCTTTAAATGAAAAAGGCGAGAGTTTGTTTTTATTAGCTTTATTAGCTGATGAGGATTTGAAAAAATCTTTAAGTGAAGCAGATATTAGAAATTGTTTTGATTATAACTACTATACAAAAAATGTAGATAAAATTTTTGCAAGAACTTTTAAATAATAAACTAGGGGTTGTGAGTGAAAGTATTAAAAAGAAATGGAAGAACTGAAGAGTTAGATGTTTCTAAAATTAAAAAATATACCACTGATGCGGTGGCAAATTTAGAAAATGTTAGCCAAAGTGAGCTTGAAGTAGATGCAAAAATTCAATTTCGTGATGGCATAACAACAGAAGAAATCCAACAAACTCTTATAAAAACAGCAGTGGATAAAATAGATATTGATAGACCTAATTGGACCTTTGTTGCTGCAAGATTGTTTTTATATGATTTATATAAAAAAGTAAGTGGTTATAATGGATATAAACATTTAAGAGAATATCTTGAAAAAGGTGAAAAAGAAGGCAGGATTTTAATCGGTTTAAAAGAAAAATATGATTTAGATGATCTTAATGCTTATATCAAGCCAGAACGTGATTTGCAATTTACTTATCTTGGTATAAAAACTTTATATGATAGATATTTGATTAAAGATTCTAAGGGTATACCTATAGAATTACCACAACAAATGTTTATGGCTATTGCGATGTTTTTAGCACAAAATGAGCTAGATTCTCAAACTTGGGCTAAGAAATTTTATGATTTGATCTCAACTTTTGAAGTAATGCTTGCAACCCCAACCCTTTCAAATGCAAGAACTACAAGACACCAATTAAGCTCATGTTATATAGGAAGTACGCCTGATAATATAGAAGGAATTTTTGATTCTTATCAAGAAATGGCACTTTTATCTAAATTTGGTGGCGGTATAGGCTGGGATTGGTCTAAGGTGCGTGCTATGGGTGGAAGCATAGATGGGCATAAAAATGCAGCAGGCGGGATCATACCATTTTTAAAAATCACTAACGATATAGCCGTTGCTGTTGACCAACTTGGTACTAGAAAAGGGGCGATTGCAGTTTATATTGAACCTTGGCATATGGATATTAACGACTTTTTAGATTTGCGTAAAAACTCAGGTGAAGAAAGAAGAAGAGCACATGAACTTTTCCCTGCTTTGTGGATCAATGATTTATTCATGAAAAGAGTAAGAGCAAATGATAAATGGACGCTTTTTGATCCTGCTGATACGGCAAGTTTATGCGATTTATACGGTGAAGAATTTGAGAAAAAATACGAAGAATTTGAAAAAGATGAAAGCATAGCTAAAGAAATTATAGATGCAAAAGAGCTTTGGAAAAAAATACTTTTATCTTATTTTGAAACAGGTATGCCATTTTTATGTTTTAAAGATAGTGCAAACAAAACAAATCCAAATTCTCACGCAGGGATTATAAGAAGTTCAAATTTATGTACAGAAATTTTTCAAAATACAGATCCAAATTATTATCAAATCAAAATCGTATTTGATGATAAAACAGAGCTTCATTTAGATGAGGATGAAGAGCTTGCAATAGATGGAGGATATAAAAAGCTTGCTAAGAAAGTTTCTACTTTAGATAGTATCAATGGTAAAAAAGTCTATATAGTAGAAAAATACAAAAACGAAGGAAAAACCGCAGTTTGTAATCTTGCAAGTATAAATTTAAGTAAAATCAATACTAGAGAAGACATTCAAAGAGTAGTACCAACAGCCATAAGAATGCTTGATAATGTGATTGATTTAAATTTTTATCCTCATGTAAAGGTTAAAAATACCAATCTAAAATCACGCGCTATAGGGCTTGGCGTAATGGGTGAAGCGCAAATGCTAGCTGAAGCTCAAATTTATTGGGGTTCTAATGAGCATTTTGAAAAAATTGACCATATTATGGAGATGATTAGCTATGAGGCTATTTTAGCTAGCTCAAATTTAGCTTTAGAAAAAGGAAGTTATCCTGACTTTGAAGGATCAAACTGGAGTAAAGGTATAGTGCCAATTGATGTAGCAAACGAAAATGCTAAAAAACTTACCGCAAGTGAAGGTTTGTTTGATCAAAGCGAGTGTGATTGGGAAAAATTAAGAGAAAAACTAAAAAGAGATGGTATAAGAAATGGTTATTTAATGGCTATAGCACCAACTTCTTCTATTTCTATTTTAGTGGGTACTACTCAAACAATTGAGCCTGTATATAAAAGAAAATGGTTTGAGCAAAACTTAAGCGGTATGATACCAACTGTGGTGCCAAATCTAAGTGCTAATACTTGGCAGTATTACACTCCTGCTTATGAGCTTGATCAAAAAATCTTAGTAAAAGCAGCAGCGATTCGTGGTAAATGGATTGATCAAGGTCAATCATTAAATATCTTTGTTTCTTTAGATAAAGCAAGCGGTGGATATTTAAATGAAATTTATCAACTTGCTTGGGAATTAGGTGTTAAATCAACTTACTATCTAAGAAGTGAAAGTCCTGATAGTCAAAAAGTAAATGATGATGTGGTTGATAGAACTATAGAATGTGAAGGTTGTCAATAAAAATGGAGAAGCAAAATGCATACAAAAAACTCACTACCGGAGCTTACGCTTAGGGGTATAATACTAGGAAGTATTTTAACGATTATTTTTACCGCCTCAAATGTATATTTGGGGCTCAAAGTTGGTCTTACTTTTTCTACTTCTATTCCTGCTGTTGTGATCGCGATGGCTGTTTTAAAAATCTTTAAAGACTCTAATATTTTAGAAAATAACATGGTTCAAACTCAAGTTTCAGCTGCAGGTACGCTTTCGGCTGTGATTTTTGTTATACCAGGTCTTTTTATGTGTGGATATTGGTTTGAATTTCCACTTTGGCTTACTTTTATGCTCTGTCTTTGTGGGGGTGGATTGGGCGTGCTTTTTACTATACCTTTGCGTAGAGCTATGGTAGTAGAGAGCAAATTAGCTTATCCTGAAGGAAGAGCTGCTGCTGAAATTTTAAAAGTGGCCAATAAAGATCAAGCTGATAAAAAAGGAAAAGTAGGCTTAAAAGAAATCACACTTGGCGTGGCTTTTGCTTCTGTGATAAGTCTTTTTTCAAGCGGTTTTAAACTACTTTCAAGTGGAAGCAGTTTTGCATTCATTTGGCAAAAAATGACTTTTGGTTTTTCTATGGGTTATTCAGTGGCACTTTTGGGTGCTGGATACTTAGTAGGTATAGCCGGAGGTGTTGCATTGCTTGCGGGTATGGTGCTTGCTTGGATGGTTTTTGTGCCATATTTTTCTGCTAAAGAAAGTTTTGATGTGAGTTTAAGTGCGCTTGATATAGCTAATCAAATTTGGGCTCAAAAAGTACGCTTAATAGGTACAGGAGCTATTGCTATAGCAGCATTATGGACTTTAATAGAGCTTGCAAAGCCTGTATATGATGGCATGAAAAATATGCTTAAAAAAACCTCATTAAACCTCTCACAAGATCCTAAAGATATGGATTTATCTTTAAAAGCTATGCTAGGTTTATTTGTACTTATGTGTATAGGTTTGTTTATTTCATTTTATGCTTTTGTGGCTGATTCAAATTTAGCAAGTGGTTATCAAATTCTTTTTGCTTTAATGGGAACTTTAGTAGCTATTTTTATAGGCTTTTTTGTAGCTTCTGCTTGTGGATATATGGCAGGTTTGGTGGGTTCATCATCTTCTCCTATTTCTGGTATAGGACTTATTGGGATTATGATTTCTTCTTTGATTATTTTACTTTTGGGTTATCAAGTAGATTTATTTAGCGATCCTTTAATGTCTAAATTTGCTATTGCTTTTGCTATATTTACTACTAGTGTTATTTTGGCAACTGCTGCTATTTCTAATGATAATTTACAAGATTTAAAAACTGGCTATTTAGTGGGTGCAACTCCTTGGAAACAACAAATTTCTTTGATTATAGGTTGTGTATTTGGAGCTTTAGCTATTGCTCCTGTTTTAAATTTATTATACCAAGCTTATGGTTTTGTGGGTGCAATGCCAAGAGAAGGAATGGATGAGGCAAATGCGCTTGCTGCACCACAAGCAAATTTGATGAGTACTATAGCACAAGGCATTTTTAATGCTAATATCGATTGGAGTTATATTATAGCGGGAGCTTTTGTGGGCGTTGGTATAATCATCGTCGATCGTTTATTAAGAAAGAAAAATATGTCTTTACCACCTTTAGCCGTGGGTATAGGTATATATTTACCACCTGCTGTTAATATGCCTTTATTTGTAGGCGGATTATTAGCGTATTTAATCAAAAAGCGTTTGGAGCAAAGATATGCTAAAAATGCTCATAAAAAAGAACTTATTCAAGAGCATGAGCAAAAAGGAACCTTATTTGCCTCTGGTTTGATAGTGGGTGAGAGTTTATTTGGAGTATTAATAGCTGGTTTAACTGTGCTTTCTATTAGTAGAGGTGGAGCTGAAGATCCACTTGCTATTGCAACTTCATTTAAAGACGATGGGATTATAGGTTTTGTAGTGTTTGTAGCGATCATGCTAATTTTTGCAAGAAGAGTACTTAAAAAATGAATTTAGATTATTATTATGCTTTGATTTTAGGAATTATCGAGGGTTTGACAGAATTTTTACCTGTTTCATCTACAGGACATATGATTTTAGGTGCCGAAATTTTGGGTTTAAATATAGATGATTTTTGGAGAAGTTTTTTCATCATCATTCAGCTTGGTTCTATACTAGCGGTGATTTTTATTTTCAAAGAAAAACTAACTCAAAAACTTGATATTTGGTTAAAACTTGCTGTGGGCTTTTTGCCTGCAGGTGGGGTTGGTTTTATAGCATATAAGTTTTTAAAAGAGATATTTAATGGCTATACCGTGGCTACTATGTTAATCATTGGTGGGATTATTTTTATCATTATAGAACTTAAACATAGAAAAAAAGATTACACAATCCACTCTTTAGATGAGGTAAGTTATAAACAAGCTTTTTTGATAGGTTTAACTCAAGCTCTTGCTATCATACCAGGTACTTCAAGAAGTGGAGCAAGTATCATAGGTGGCTTATTGCTTGGGCTTGATCGCAAAGTGGCTTCTGAATTTTCATTTTTACTTGCAATTCCTACCATGATTATAGCAACAGCTTATAGCATTTATAAAGAACCACAGGTTCTAAGCAATATGAATAATTTCATTCCTTTAGCCATAGGTTTTATAACAGCTTTTGTAGTGGCTTTTATAGTAATAAAAATATTTTTAAAATTAATCAGCAAGATAAACTTTATACCTTTTGGAATTTATAGGATAATTTTAGGTTTTGTATTTTTATACCTTTTTATGAGTGGTGCTTTAGATATATCAAGAACGGGTGTTTGAAATATAAAAATATCCTTTATTTAAAAAAAGTTTAAGTTTTTCATAGCTAAAATTAGTCTTATATTTTAATTTAAGCTCACAAGGTTAGTGAGTGTTAAGGGTAGAAATGACAAAAGATATAATTGCATATGCAAATAATGAAACTTTGGTAGATACTCAAAGTTTTAACAATGACACAAATTTAACTCCGATTTATTTTGATAACTCTAAAGAAAGTTTAGAAGTTATCCGCCACTCTTGTGCGCATTTAATGGCTCAAGCGATTAAAAGTTTATATCCAGAGGCTAAATTTTTCGTAGGGCCTGTGATAGAAGATGGGTTTTATTATGATTTTAGAGTTGATAGTAAGATTTCAGAAGAAGACTTAAGCAAAATCGAAAAGAAAATGAAAGAACTAGCTGAAGCAAAGCTAGACATCACAAAATACGAACTCTCAAAGATTGAGGTTAAAGAAAAATTTGCTAATGATGATTTAAAACAAGAAGTTTTACTAAGAATTCCTGACGGAAAAATAAGTATTTATAAGCAAGGCGAATTTGAAGATTTATGCCGTGGACCTCATGTACCAAACACTAGATATTTAAGATTTTTCAAGCTTACTCGTGTAGCGGGAGCGTATTTGGGTGGTGATGAAAAAAGAGAAATGCTCACAAGAATTTATGGTACTGCTTTTGCAGATAAAGAAAGTTTAAATGAATACTTAAAAATCATTGAAGAAGCTAAAAAAAGAGATCATAGAAAACTTGGTAATGAAATGAAGCTTTTTGCCTTTGATGATGAAATAGGCGGTGGGCTTCCTATATGGCTTAGCAATGGTGCAAAATTAAGAAGTAAATTAGAGCATTTGCTATATAAAGCACATAGATTAAGAGGCTATGAGCCTGTGCGTGGGCCTGAGCTTTTAAAAGCTGATGCATGGAAAATTAGTGGGCATTATGCAAACTATAAAGAAAATATGTATTTTACGCAAATTGATGAGCAAGAATATGGCATTAAGCCGATGAATTGTGTAGGACATATTAAAATTTATCAAAGTGATGTTAGAAGCTATCGTGATTTACCTTTGAAATTTTTTGAATATGGCGTGGTACACCGCCATGAAAAAAGTGGAGTTTTGCACGGGCTTTTTAGGGTAAGAGAATTCACTCAAGATGATGCGCATATTTTTTGTATGCCAAGTCAGATAAAAGAACAAGTTTTAGAAATTTTAAGTTTTGTTGATACTTTGATGAAGGCTTTTGAGTTTGATTATGAAATGGAAATTTCAACGCGCCCAGCAAAAGCAATAGGCGATGATGAAATTTGGGATATAGCTACAAAGGCTTTAAAAGAAGCTTTAGATGAGCAAGGTTTAAAATATGGCATTGATGAGGGTGGTGGAGCTTTCTATGGTCCAAAAATCGATATTAAAATCACTGATGCGCTAAAAAGAAAATGGCAGTGTGGAACTATACAAGTAGATTTTAACTTACCAAGCCGTTTTAAACTCGAATACACAGACGCAGATAATGAGAAAAAACAACCTGTAATGCTTCACCGTGCTATTTTGGGTTCTTTTGAAAGATTTATAGGAATTTTAGTAGAGCATTGTGCGGGTGAGTTGCCATTTTTCATAGCGCCAACTCAAGTAGCTATAGTACCTATTTCGCAAAATCATCATGATTATGCAAAAGAAATAGCAAGAAAACTTTTAGAACTTGGCATTGATAGTGAAGTGTATAATAAAAATGAAAGCTTAAATAAAAAAATCCGCACAGCCGAAAAAGCACATGTGCCTATGATACTTGTTTTAGGCGATGAAGAAGTAGCAAACAAAAGTGTGGCTTTAAGAGATAGAAGAGCAAAAGAACAAAAAACAATGACTTTAGATGAATTTATAACCCTAACAAAGGAGAAATTAAGTGAGGTACGCTTTTGAGTAAAGAAAAAGAAGTATTGCTAAATGAAGAAATTCAAGCAGATGAGATCAGATGTATAGGTGATGATGGCAAGGTTTATGGCATTATTAGTAGTGATGAAGCACTAGATATAGCAAATAGACTAGGGCTTGATTTGGTGATGATAGCCCCTGAAGCCAAACCACCTGTATGTAAGATAATGGATTATGGAAAATTCCGTTATCAACAAGAAAATAAACAAAAAGAAGCAAAGAAAAAACAAAAAGTTATTGATATAAAAGAAATCAAACTTTCTGTGAAAATCGCTCAAAATGACATTAATTATAAAGTCAAACATGCAAGCGAGTTTTTAGAGCAAGGCAAGCATGTGAAATTTAGAGTGTTTTTAAAAGGTCGTGAGATGGGCTCTCCTGAAGCAGGGGTAGCTTTGCTTGAAAAAATTTGGCAAATGGTTGAAGATATAGCAGATAGAGACAAAGAGCCTTTACTCGAAGGACGCTATGTAAATATGCTAGTAACTCCTAAAAAGAAAAAATAATCACAAGCCTTTTTAAGGCTTGTATTTTAAACTTATGCTAGAAGAAAATCCGCAATTTTTAAAAGAACAAATCATAACTTATCTTGGTAATAAAAGATCTTTGCTCGAGTTTTTAAATCAAGGCTTTAAATTCGCACAAAATGAGCTTAAAAAAGACAAATTTAGTTTTTGTGATGTATTTAGTGGCTCTGGGGTAGTTTCGCGTTTTGTGAAGCCTTATGCGAGTTTTATCATGGCAAATGATTTGGAAGATTATTCTAAAATCATCAATGAGTGTTATTTAAGCAATCAAAACGCGAAATTTTTACAAGAATTACAAAAACATTATGCTTTTTTAACTTCTGATTTAAAACTCAAAAAAGGCTTTATAAGCAAGCTTTATGCGCCAAATGATGATGAGTATATCCAAAAGAATGAAAGAGTTTTCTACACACTTAAAAACGCTATGTATTTAGACTCTATGCGAGAAAAAATTTCAAGCCTGCCAAAAGAAATTCAAAAATACTTCATCGCACCGCTTATCTATGAAGCAAGTGTACATGCAAATACAAGCGGGGTTTTTAAAGGCTTTTATAAAGATAAAAATGGAGTGGGAAAATTTGGAGGAAATGGAGCAAATGCGCTTAGTCGTATAAAGGGTGATATAGCTTTAAAAATGCCTATTTTTTCAAATTTTACTTGTGAGTATGAGGTTTTTCAAAAAGACGCAAATATTTTAGCTAAGGAGCTTGATAGCTTTGATGTGGCGTATTTAGACCCACCTTATAATCAACACCCTTATGGATCAAATTATTTTATGTTAAATTTAATCGCTAATTATAAAAAGCCAAATGAAATTTCAAAGGTTTCTGGCATACCAAAAGACTGGAACCGCAGTGCTTTTAACAAAGAAAAAAAAGCCGAAGATGCTTTGTTTGATTTGATAAATGATTTAAAAGCTAAGATTGTATTACTTTCTTATAATTGTGAGGGTTTTGTAAAAAAAGAAAATTTCACAAAAAGACTTCAAAGTCTTGGAGAATGTTTTGTGCTTGAGCAAAAGTATAATGCCTTTAGAGCTAGTAGAAACCTTTCTAAACGCTCTATGCATATACAAGAACAACTCTATGTATTAAAAAAACGCTAATCTTGCATGTATGTATTTAACTGCTCAAAAAGCTTTTCTTTTAAAGCAATAGGCTTGTTTATTTTAATATATGGTATCCAATATCTTATTAAATTTAAAAGCTCATCATCATAGGTATAAAATGCCTTGATGTAAATAAAATTCTCATCCTCATCTATAAATTCGTATTTAGTAAGGGCATTTTTTCTTAAGAAATATTCTTTGGCTTTTTTATCAAGCTTTAAAATAGCTTCTTTGTTTTCTTTACTAATCCAGTTGCTTTGATCTTTTTGAATTTGTTTTAAAAACTCTTCTTTTGGGGTAAAAATTTCTTTTTTTTCTACTTTTAGTTGTGTGATTTTAGAAAAAGTAAAGGTTTTTAAAGTATCGTTTTCATCCGCTAAAAGATACCATATGTGATCAATATTGATGAGTTTGTATGGATTGGCTTTTCTGCATTTTTCTTTGTAGTGAAAACTAATGGGGTATTTTGCTATGATAGCTGCACTTAGTTCCTCAAAAACTTCTCTATCAAGTGTTTCATAGCTTTTGGTTTTGACTAAAAAGGCTTTATTGATTTTTTCATTAAGCAAGTCGTTTAAAAACTCTTTATCTAAACTAGGATAAAGCCTACCTATACCGCTTAAAATAGCAAAATTTTGTATATCTTTAAAGCTTAATTTTCCTAAAACATAGCCTTCTAAAAAATACTTTCCATTTTCTTTTTTTATAGGGATAAAAGCAAGGCGTTCATGCAAGTCTCTTTGTATGGTGCGAATGCTGACATTAAATTCTTGCGCAAGCTCTTTTAAGCTAAAACGCTCTCCATTGTTTAAACACTGCAGTATAGAAACTAAACGCGTAGAAAGCTTGTCTTTTTCCATATACAACCTTTTTTTGTTTATTTTAGCAAATCTTTGATGTTTTGTTTGATTGTTTTTGGATCATTTTCGTAGGTAGTTAAAATACAATAAAATCTTTTGATATAATTTATTAAACATAAAATAGTTTTATTTGAGAATATAAAAATTAATTAATAAAAATTTATTTTTTATTTTATTAAATTCCAATAGATATAAGTATCAAAGAATAAAAACAAATTTATGGTCAGTAAATATAATGATACAATTGTATCATTATATATTAGCATTTTCTTATATTCGATCCGCATGCAATATCGCCTGTGCAAATGGTATCGCCTTGAATTTTTATTTGTGACTCTAACTGAGCAATACTTTCATCTACCTGCATTTTTTCTCCTATCCACAGTATGTCCAATTCGATCCGCATGCAATATCGCCTGTGCAAATGGTATCGCCTTGAATTTTTATTTGTGACTCTAACTGAGCAATACTTTCATCTACCTGCATTTTTTCTCCTTAAGACATCATAATATTGTAACATGTCCACTATTAGATTTTATTGAAATTTGACCATTATCAGAATCGTTTCCACTTGATTTCTTACCATTAATAGAGCCAATAAAGTCATTTTTATCTATAACTATAGATGCCTTGTGGCTTTTTATATCCCATTTTTTTACTTTATTGCTTGAAAATAACTTTAGAGTACCATTATTAGCTTTTAGATCAAGATTTTGTATATCGGATGTATTTTGAAAAATTAGCGTATTGCCTTTAATTTTGCAATTGTTAATAGCGTTAGATAGCGTAATGTTTCCGGTATTTATTTTAATCCCTAAAGTATCTACTATATCATATATAAATATCACACCATCGTTCAGTTTTATGTTTAGTTGTTTTATAGGGGTGTATATGAAACATTCTGCTTTATTTGATTGGAGTTCTAAGGTGCATTGGTTTGTAAGGTAGATTTTTGCAGAACCCTCGTAAGATGTGTTTTTTATAAGTTCTTTTGAAAAAAAGCAAAAAATATCATGTATATTTTTAAATTTTTTATGATTTCTTGGTGTTGTAATATTTAAAAAATCATCGCCATTTTCTATTATTACATCCTCTTGTATGGAGTCAAATTCTACATAATTTTCTTGACAGTTTGAACTTAGTATTTCTATATTCATATTTAGTTTAAAATTAATATTTAATGTTGTCTTGTTTAAAATAATTTTTTTTCTCATTATCTATTAACCTTTCTTTTAAAATTAGTTTTTGTTTTCGAATTTTGTCGATGATTTGGTCTCGATCTGTTGGTTGAATAGGACATGCTTTATCTTTTTTTATAAAGTTTTTTAATGCGCAAGATCTTCCCATGCATTGAAAAAAGAAAAAACATTCGCCACAGTTGGAATCAAAGTTTATATATTTTTCCCATTGTTGTATTTTATTCGCATTCAAAACTATATTATCTTTTATTTTTCCAAAATTATTATATGTTTGATCTACAGCAATTGTACATTTTAGAATATTCATATCAGGTGTTATTGTCATTGTGTTTTTTTTAGAGGCGTAACAAATGGAACCACCAATTTGACTATAAAGAGATATATCACCAAGTAAAAAACCTCTTTCGAGAGCTTCTTGCTCCCATAAATTTTGCACATTATACTTATCTTTGTAATATGCATTAAAAGTTTTATTTGTGGTTGTTCCGTTGGCATCTGAATATAGACCAATAGGGCGAAATATCAATCTAAACCTATAGTCATGTTTTAAGAAATTCAAATTTTCAAAAAATAATTTCCTGTTCAATTTTTTTGAACTTTCTTGATTAAAATTACATCTTAATATAATACTATAGTTGCTATTAAGTTTACTAATATCTTGTAAATTTTTCATTATAGTTTTATAGCTTCCGCTTCCATTACATTTGATTCGAAGTTTATCATGTGTTTCTTGAATTCCGTCTATTGTAATTTGATAATTTGTTATGTTTCTTTGTAGTAAATCTTGAAATTTATTACTTGATAGTAAATATCCATTTGTTGTCATAGAAGCATTATGTTGAATATTTTTAATTTTTTCTTGAAATATTTTAATCCATTTGTAGTTTAGCAAAGGTTCTCCACCAAAATATTCTATGTGAATGTTTTTATCAAGATGTTTATTGATTAATTGTAAAATTTTATCATTATGAAATGTGGAAAATTTTGAAGTATTTTGATGGTTTTCGTAACAATATACACATCTAAAATTACAAGCATAACCAGCTGGTAGTAAGATAAGATGTAAGCTATCATTTTCTCTTTGAAGTTGTTTCTTGAATTCTTCTTTTTGTAGTTCCAATCCATCTAAAATGATATTTTTGCTAATAAACATGTTTTTTATTAAATAATCAATATTTGTTTGCTCGAAGTGTTTTGAGAAATTTACTATGTTTGAATCAATTTTAAGAATATTTTCTTTTTCTATTGATAAACCTATATTATTCATCCAATTGTAAAAGTAGATTGTATTTCCTTCATGTAATGTGCTAACATGTTTAAAAAGTTCGTAATCCATTATACCTCCGTAATTATATCTAGTATTTTTGTCAGATTATATTATAAATTATTATTTTTTAAAAACACTTAGTATGGTGCCAAATGCCATTTCTAAGGCGTTTGCGTTTTTTCTTTGGAGAGGTTCTTTACACTTTGGACAAGAAAAAATTTCACCACTAAAAGACATAACATCAGATTTTGGAACTATTACTTTAGAATACCCGCATTTTTTACATACTTTTTTAAATGGCATAGGATATATCATTAATTTCCTTTTTTTGTTTTGTGAGCTGTTAAAAATTATCCATTTTTTGCTCTTTTGTTTCACTCGGATTTGCGTTTTCAAAAATCTCTTTTATACTAGCACATGTTTGCTCGTATTTTTCTTTGAGTTCAGGGTTGTTTTCTATGGCTTCTTTTCCGCCAAATAAATCTGAAACAACCAAAGGCTCGTTGAAAAATTTATCATCCACCGCATCAACTACATTATAAACTTTTTCAGCAGCTTGCCCAAGAATTTCACATGCTATGTCTTTTGGATCATCAGTCCAGTATGCATTTTCTTCTTTGGTTTTGTCATACCATTTTTTTAATCCATATCCAGTTGCAGCTAAAGCAACTCCACCTAAAATAAAACCTAATTTTCCCATAAATAATTCCTTTTGTTTTGATTTACAAAAGGAATTATATTTTAGCTTTATGACAGGTTGTGTCGTTTTTTAAAATTAAGCAGTTGGGTAACTCTTGATTTAATTCCCCAATGCGATTTTTCATATCTAGCAACTTAGCGTTAAGCTCCTCTGCGTTTAATTTTTCAGATAATTTACTATTGATAATCGGATTATAAATATCATTAACTTGTTCAGTTATTGCTTTTGTAAAATTATCTTTAATATGAAGAATTATATTTTTTATTTCATTGATAATATGCATTTGTTTTGCTTTATTTTTTTCATTTTGAGATTCTGTTTCATTGTCTGAAAAAACAGTTGATAGTATAGTATTTAAAACTGCAACACATTTTAGAGCTAATTTTGCATAAGGATGTGGAATCGCTATAAGTGCAAGCTCCAATCCACTTAACCATTTTTTTGCATCATTTTTTAAGAAATCTGTTATACTAGCATCTTCATTAGAGTTAGAGGTATTAAATTTAATTTCACCGCATTTACTTAATTTATCAAAAGTATAGTTGATATTTTCAATATTTTTTTTGAGATTTTCAACTTTTTCTTTCATGGTATTTTCTAATTTTTGTTTTATTTCATCTACGCTTTGTTTTATCACATCTTCAAGCAAAGATATATTGCCTTCGCTTTTATCATATAACTCATTTTCTAATTTAGAGCATTTTTCATTGACAATGCCTAGTAATTCATGTTTTACTACTTCTTTTTCGCGTTGAGTGTTGCTGATGAAATTTTCTATAATTTCTATAGATTTATCATCTAACTTTTTATCTATAGATATATTAACATTATCTATAAAATCATTAATATTTTTATTACATAATTGTATTATTTCTTTTTCGCCACTGCTATAGAATAAATCTTTGATTTTGTTTTCAAGTTCATAAAATCCACTATTTTCATATAAAAGATTTTTATTTTCAGATTTACCTTTATAAGCACTTAATGCATTAACCGAATAAACGGATATTTTTTCTTTAGCATCTTCTTTATCAAAACCAGATTTTTCAAGATTTAAGTAAATTACTTCGCGTTGCTTAATATCATCTTCATCGCTTACATTTTGTTTTTTATTTAAGATAATAATGGCTGATTTATTATCATCTATAATTTTTTTTATTTTTTCATATAAAAAGGTTTGCTCAACATTTTCATTGCTCATTACGAACAAAATCAATTCACACTGCTTATAATAATCATCTGCTATTTTTTGATCTTCTTCGGGTGCATTTACTCCTGGAGTATCAAAAATTTCAAAATCATTATATTTGTAAGATTGTACTTGTTTTGTTTCAGGAGCATCACCTGTTTTTGCTACTTCTTTACCTACTAAGGCATTTATCAAGGTGCTTTTTCCAGAATTATATACCCCATAAACCATCATTTTTGGTTTAAAATTTTCTATTTTATCTTGCAAAGTATTTTTAAGATGAGTTATTTTTTCTTGATCGCAAATTTGATGATCAACCAGCTCTGATTCTACATTTTGCAAAATGGCAATTTTGTTTTTGTATTGTTCAATTATATTTTTCATTTATTTTCCTTTAGTTTTAATAATTTGTTTTCTAGGCTTATAATGTTTATTTTTAATCCTTCTGCTATTTTTTCACAAGGAACTAAAACATCATTATAAAATGTTTTAATACTCTCATTTGCTACCTCCTCATAGTGTTTTTTTAGCAATTGGATATTTTTTTCTATCAGTTCAGACCTATTGTCACCTGCTTTGATTTTTTTATTTGTTATTTCTTCTTTGTAGAAATAGTCAAAACTGATGGTATTTATAAATTTTTCAAAAAAGCCTCTCGGTATGGTATATTTGTATGTTTTATATTTTGTTTCTATTTTTGAATCTAAAGCAGGAGCTATGATGTTAAATCGCATAACAAAATCATTTACTAGTTTATTAACTTCAGAGCATATTTGGTTATTTACTTTTTCTGCTATAGTTTTTGCTGTGTTTTTAAATTTTTCCTCTGCATTAAATTCATTAATTTCATTTACTATAATGTTTAATTCTTCGTGCAATAATAAAGAAATTTCATTATTCAAGTTAGATTGTATAGCTTGTCCTTCTCTCTTTTTTTCTTCGATTAGATTCTTTAAAGCTTGATAGTCATCTTTGGCGTTTGATTTTTCTAAAATAGAATTAATTAAAGAATTTAATCTTTTTTGTGGCACTTCTTCTTTGAGCTTTTGAGCTTTTTTTGTTAGCACTAAAGACATAGAATTGTAAAATTCTTCTATATTACTGTTTTTAAATAATTCTATATTGTTTGTTTTAATCCCTTCTTGTGCTGTAAAAACTGAAATTGACATAATTTTTTCATTGTGTTCTAAATTTGGGATTTTTTCTTTGGTTGTATTTAAAACATATTCTTCTTGTTTTTTTCTATCTTCTTCTTTTTTATTTTCTAATATAGCAACTATTTTTCCATCTACTTCATCTTGTATTGTTTTGTCTGATTTTGTGATGATTAATCTTAAAGCAGAGCCTTTACCAGAATTTACTAATTCATTGATTTGTTCTATTTCATCATTTTGTAAAGGTGCATCAGAGCTAGTTGGAAAGATGATATAATCAGCAGCTTCGATATATTGTTTAGCTAAATTTCCATTTTCTTCCGTTGTAGATAATAATCCTGGAGTGTCTACCCATGCTATACCACCATTTTCATCTTTTCCGCCTAGTTTGAATAATTGTATAGAACTAGTGCATTCTGTAATATCTGTTTTAAATTCTTGAATTTCTTCTAGTTTTTCACTTTCTCTTTCTTTTCCGGTTTTATCGTAGACTTTAAAATAAGGTTTTTGACTTTCTAAGCAATTGCTAGCTACAAAATTTCCTAAAGTACTTTTACCGGCCTTTACTTTTCCATAAATAATAACAATGAAATTATTTTCTAATTCATCTCTAAATTTGTCTTCATTAGAAAGTTTTAAAATTTCATTTTCCCAGTTGGATATAGCTAGGTGTATTGAATCTAACTTTTGCTTTAAAAATTCACCAATTTCTTGATTTTTAGTTTCAAGTTGAGCTATATTGATTTTTACACAATTTTCTTTAAATTCTTTTACATAATTTTCTACTTGCTCTCTTTTTTTAAGTAAATTAGTTCCTATTATGCTTAATTTTTCTAAGTCATGATAGAATTGATTTAGTTGTTCTTTCATGAAATTTCCTCTATTTTTGTTTTTAGCTGATTTTGAATTTCTTTTAATTTCTCAATGTCGTTTTCGAGCGAGTATATTTGCTCATCAATATCATCAAGCTCTTGACTTTTTGCAAATACAATAAAGGGTTTTGTGGAATTTTTACAAGCGTCTGTATAACTAGAGGTTACTAGCTCTATTTTTTTAGATTTAAAATCTTCTTTGTATGCATTAAGCAGATCGTTATATTGTATTTCAGAATAAGATTGTTCTTTTTCTTCAAAATTATAATCATCATTATCTTTTTCTGTAACACTATCATATATTTTTTTACCAACAAAAGCAGATGCTACTGCGGCTCCTATCCAAAATAATGGCAACATGATATTTCCTTAATTTAAAATTTTTGCTAAGTTTTTATTAGCTTTTTTGATTTCATTGTCAATCTTTGTTTTAAGTTGTTTTCTTTTTGTAGTTTTTTCTTTTAGCTCTTTATTTTTTTGAGAAATTAATTCATTTATTTTTGAAAAAATTTCATGATTTAGTAGTTTATTTTTTCTATTTTCATCTGCTTTTAAATTAGATTTTAAATCATTAAGCGTTTGATTTAATAATTCTATATTGCTATTTTCTATAAGAAGTTTTTTGTTTTCATTATAACCTTTAATATAGCTTTCAGATGAAATAGGAATTATTTTTATTTTATCAATGGTTTTTTGGTCGATAAAATTTAATAATTGATTTTCCATGCTTTCTTTGACTTGTTTAATCTTATCTCTATCTACTCCATCAGATTTTGACAAAATAATGATTAAATTTTTAACAAAATTATCATCATTATTTTCAACTAATTTTTTCAAATACTCAAATTCTTGTTTGTGTAATTCCCCCGTTAAAACACTATGTACAAAAAGATATATGTCAGATTGCAAAAATCCTTTAGAAGCATTCGCATCATCGTTTTCATCAATATTTAATCCAGGTGTATCGATAAAAATTACATCTTCATATTCTAAAGATTTAATTTCTTTTGTTTTAACTATATCAGCCACTGAAAAATTATTTTTATCAAAAGAATTTGTTAAAGCATTAAGCAATGAACTTTTTCCGCTATTATATAAACCTATGACGCAAATAGTTGGTTTTTTACTAATAGTTTCTAATATGGTTAAGAAACTTTCATATTCATTTCTTATATCAAATTTATTTAATATGTCATCACTTGACATTTTTCTCCTTTTATAAAATTAAAATTATACATTCCCCCCCCCCATTGTCAAGATATTTAACTTTGTTAACAAAATTATATTTTAGCTTTACGACAGGTTGTGTCACATAAGAGTTAAATTTCAAAATATAAAAGATATGTTGATAATATTTTATTAGTTTATTGGTGTAGCAAACAAGTATTGTGATGTTACAATACTTGCTTATCATCTAGTCTTTGCTTTTGTATTAAAATTCCTTTTAAAATGCTAAAAGTATCCATGCCTAAGATGAGATTTCTTAACTTTTTAGTTTGCTCTAGTGAGGAGGTTTTTTCATGTACGGCTGTATTTCTTATGTCTTGCAAGGTATTCATGTGTTTGCAAAGCTCATAAATGATAAAATTTTTACATTTTATTTCAAGTAAGTCTTGAATTTGTTTATTGATAAGTAAAACTTCATTGTGCCTATATTTGGTTTATGTTTAAAAAAATCATTTAATGTATAAGCATTTTGTTGTACGCTATAGCTTATGTTTTTTATGCTTTCATCTTTTTGGCAAAGTTGCAAAAATACTTTTTTACAAAAATCATAAATTTCATATTCTAAGGTTTTAGAGTATTTAACGATGATAGAGGTAAAATCATACAAAGGATCTTGCTTGTTTTTATCAAATTCCATTTCAGCACATATTATATTGCTAATGCTATCAGGGTGTAAAAGGTGAAAAAGTTTATTTCCAAAGATGTATTTTTTATAAATATCTTGAATTTGTAAATACTCTTGACTTTTATAAACATTTAAATAATATTTGGTTTCATCTAAAAAATAATCAATCTCGTTTTTTTGCTTGATGATTAAAGGATATACATAAGAATTTCCATAAATAGCATAAGAGTTGTTTTTATAATTTGGCGTGGTAAAATTTGATAGATAGTGATTTTTAACGGTTGTAAAATCTTCACGAACTAATTCTCTTAAATCTTCTATGATGAAATATTGCTCGATGTTAAAATTCTTTTCTTTATAATAACTTGGCAATAAACTCTCATCATCTAAACTTTTACTTACCTTTGTGACCTTTGCTACAAATAAATTCGCATAATCACTTAAAAAAAGTTGCAAAGGACTATCTTTACTAGTGCTAATATAAATTTCATCTAAGTCTTTTTCAAAAGAATTGTTTTGATCGTTGATTTTTGATTTTACTTTGGCAAAAGCAACTTGACCTTTATCAAGCAGAATTTGTAAATGCTCTTTGATGACATTATCTTGATAGTAAGGATTATAAAGGATTAAAAGATTGTTCATAGTTTTCCTTGAAAATGTTTGATTTTGATATTTTACTTAATTTTTAAAAAAATTTCTTAAGAAATGAATTTAATTTTTCTAAAGCATAGTTATAGTAAAATGATAGCTTTCTTTTATGAAAAAATTTATCCAAAGGATACACATGCCAAAAATGAAAAGCGTTAAAAGCGCTGTTAAACGCTTCAAAGTAGGTAAAAATAAAATCAAAAGAGGTGCTGCTTATAGAAGCCACATTTTGACTAAAAAACCTGCTAAAAGAATGCGTGATCTCCGCACTTCTAAGTATGTTCACTCAACCAATGTTAAAGCGGTTGAAAAAATGTTAGGAATTTAAGCCCGCTTAAATTTAGTTTTTGACGAAAGTCATTCAAACTCCCCTTGTTTTAAAGGGCAAGATTCGTTTAACGAACGCCAATTTGTGAAAGGATAAATATGGCAAGAGTAAAAACAGGTGTTGTAAGACGCCGCAGACATAAAAAAGTTTTAAAACTTGCGCGTGGTTTTTATAGTGGTCGCCGCAAACACTTTAGAAAAGCTAAAGAACAATTAGAAAGAAGTTTGGTTTATGCGTATCGTGATAGACGCCGCAAAAAACGCGATTTTCGTCGTCTTTGGATAGTGCGTATCAATGCAGCTTGCAGACTAAATGATATTAGTTATTCAAGATTTATAAATGGTCTTAAAAAAGCAGGCATTGAGCTTGATAGAAAAATCTTAGCTGATTTAGCAATGAATGATGCAGCTGCTTTTGCAAAAATTGCAGATGCTGCTAAAAAAGCACTTTAATCTTATTGCAAGGCTATTTATAAGCCTTGTTTTTCTCTTTGCTTTCTTCTTAAATTCTCTTTTTGCTAAAGATATTTTGCTTTTTAAAGTTTATGATGAAAAAGCATTTAAAGATGTAGATTTAAGTCATTATCTCATGAGCGAAAAACTCGATGGCGTAAGAGGTCTTTGGAATGGTAAGTCTATGCAAACAAGAGCAGGAAATACTATAAAACTTCCTTCATTTTTCACAAAAAATTTTCCTAAATTTGAATTAGATGGAGAACTTTGGATAAAAAGAGCTTCTTTTGAAGAAATTTCATCTTTAATACGCCAAGAAAATCCTGATGAAAAACTTTGGCAAAAAGTAAGTTATAATGTCTTTGATGTGCCAAATGCTTGTGAGGAATTTAAGCTTGATCCTTGTACCTTAGAAGCAAGATTAGAAGTTTTGAAAAAGTGTTTGGCTAAAAATCCAAATGATTTTATAAAAATTATTCCACAAGTTTCCATTAAAGATAAAAATCATTTAGAACAATTTTATCAAGATATCATTTTGCATAAGGGCGAGGGTATAATCATAAGATTAAACAATGCACCTTATGAAAAGAAAAGATCAAATAATGCTTTTAAACTAAAACCTTTTGATGATACAGAATGTGTTGTAAAAAAGCATTTTGAAGGTAAGGGAAAATTTGAAGGTAAAATGGGATCTTTACTTTGTGAAGCAGTGATTGAGGGTAAAAAAGTGAGTTTTAAAATAGGTTCAGGTTTTAAAGAAAGCGATCGCTTAAATCCTCCGCCAATTGGTGCTATAATTACTTTTAAATACAATGGTTTAACCAAAAATGGCAAACCAAAATTTGCTAGTTTTTTAAGAGTGCATGAAAATAGTGTTTTAAAGTAAAAGTAAATTTCAACTTTTCTTTAAAAAAGCACTAAAACAAAGATAAAGCACAAAAGCTATACAAGCGCTAGCTATGATACAAGCTCCACTTGCAAGGTTATAATAAAAACTCACAAAAAGCCCTATTACGCAAAAACTTATGCTCAAAAGCGTAGAGATGATCATCATTTGACCAAGCTTTTTAGAAAAGCTCTCAGCGATAAATGCAGGTATGCTAAGTAAAGCTATCACAAGTATAAGTCCTACTACTTTGATACTTATAACAATACAAAAAGCCATCATCGCGATTAAAAGATAGTGAAAAAGATTAGTTTTAACCCCTCTTAAGCTTGCAAATTCTTTATCAAAGCTTAGAATTTCAAATTGACGATAAAAAAGCAACACTAAAATGATAAAAATCACATCAATCACTGCAAATAAAACTATATCTTGTGTAGGTACAGACAAAATACTACCAAATAAATACCCCATTAAATCACTATTATAACCAGGAGTTAAGTCTATGAGTATGATACCAACAGCCATTCCAAAAGCCCATATAACCCCGACTATATTGTCACTTCTAAAAGGATATTTTTGTACTAAAAATGCTACAAGTAAAGCCAAAAAAAGAGTAAATAAACTCGTACTAACTAATACCGGCAAGCCAAAATAAAATGCTATGCCTATACCCCCAAAAGCCCCATGCGTAATGCCTCCTGCCATAGAGCTTAAGCGGTTGATCATGATCAAAGTCCCCATAATTCCACAAGCAATGCTAGTTAAAAATGCAGCTAAAAAAGCATTTTGTATAAAAGAGCTAGATAAAAGCTCAAGCATGATTTTCTCCTTTGCAACAACACCGCTCCAAGCTAAGCTCCACATCACAAAAATGCGTGTGATTTTGGCTTAAATGTGCTAGTAAATGTGCCTTTTTTTCAGGCGTATTTTCATGCAAGAATAACTCTTTGTTTAAATACGCGATTTTATTTGCATAAGCTAAGCTTACATTTAAATCATGGCATATTACTATCACACCAACCCCACTTTCGTGTAATTTTTTCAAAAGCTCAAAAATCTGTACCGAGCCTTTAGTATCTATGCTTGCAGTAGGCTCATCAAGGATTAAAAGCTTGCATTCACTTGCTAGGGCTCTTGCTATATAAACTCTTTGTCTTTGGCCTCCGCTTAATTCGTTGATTTTTTTATCCCAAAAATTTCTCATACCTACTTTTTCTAAGGCTAGTAAGGCTTGTTCTTGATCTTTTTTGGTATAAAAACCAAAGAATTTTTTATCCACCCTTCCCATCATCACCACTTCTAGCACGCGTACTGGAAAGTTTGGATTAGCTAAAGTATTTTGTGGGACATAACCTATATCCTTTAAACTTAAGTTTTCAAAGTTTATATTTTTATGACTATTTATCAAGCCTAGTATGAGTTTTAAAAGTGTAGATTTGCCTCCACCATTTGGTCCTACTATGGCTAAAAAGTCTTTACTTTCATAGTTTAGGTTAATATTTTTTAAAACCTCATCTTGGTTATATGAAAAGTTTAAATTTTTAATATTGATTTTTATCATTGTAAAACACTTGCTATATTTTTTGCATCTTTTAAAAGCTCATTTTTATAATCATTTGGCAAATGATCAAGTTCTATGATTTTAAGATTATAATTACTCGCTATAGCTTTAATGGTGTTGTTATCAGCTCCTTTTGGCACGAAAATAGCTTTGATTTGCTCTTTTTGTATGAGTTTTGCAAGTTTGGCTAAGTCTTTTGGCTTAGGTTCTTTCCCTTCTATTTCTACAGGAATTTGGCTTAGATGATATCTTTTTGCAAAATACCCCCAAGATGGATGATAAACTAAAAAATGCTTATTGTTTGTGTTTTTAAATAAAGCTTGTATTTGTAAATTTAATGTATCCATTTCTTTTAAGAAATTTTCTAAATTTTGTTCATAAAATGCTTTATTTTGTGGGTATTGTTCTATAAGTGCTAAGGTGATATTTTTAGCATGGGTTTTTGCTAAAAGTGGGTCAAGCCATGTGTGAGGGTCATCTCCATGATGATGATGTCCTTCGTGTGCATGCTCTTGCAAAGGTATAAAATCAATGCTATTTTGAGTAGAGATGATTTTGGTATTTTTGAGATTATCTTTAAGTTTTAAAATCCAAATTTTTTCAAATTCTAAATTTGCAGTAAAGTAAATATCACTTTTTTCAAGCTTTAAAATACCACTTGGCTTAAATTCGAAAGTATGCTCATTTGCATTAGGCGGTATGACTATATTGATGTCCAAAGTGTCTTTAGCAATTTGCTTTACAAAATAAGCTTGTGGGGCTATACTAACACTTACCAAATCTTTGGCATATATACTTAAAAATGAAATCAAACACAAAAACAATACTCGCATAATTTTCCTTTCTAAAAACAAAAAAATATTATACTATATTAGAAAAAATAAGGAGTGAAGATGAATTTATGGAATAAAAAAGCAAAAAGCTATGCAAGATATAGTTCTAACTTAAACGAAATTCAAAAAGCCACTTTTGCAAAACTTGGATCTTTACAAGGCAAAATAGTGGTGGATATAGGCTGTGGGAGCGGTGTTTGGACTTTGCATTTAGCACAAAAAGCAAAAAGTGTTTTAGGTATAGACAGCTCTAGTGCTATGCTTGAAATTTTACAAGAAGATGCAAAAACTCATGCTATATCAAATATAAAAACTTTAAATTTAGACTTTGAAAATTTTTATAAAAACAATAACACAAATTTTGGTTTAGCCTTTTTGAGTATGTCTCCTGCTTTGCAAAATGAAAAAGACTATAAAGCTTTTTTAAACTTAGCTTCTAAAAAAGTGTATTTAGGCTGGGCGAGTAGGCGCAAAAGTAGCTTTTTAGATCCTATATTTGAGCATTTTAGCACGCATTTTAAAGGTTTTTATGAAGAGGATTTGCAAAGTTTTTTAAATGTACAAAGTATCCCTTATGAGTATGAAATTTTTAATGAAACTAGAGTAGTAAAAAGAGATAAGGATAGTGCGATAGAAAATGCCTTATGGCATTTGAGTATGAATGGCATTAATGCAAACAAACAAGAGTTAGAAAGCTTTGTAAAAGATGAGGTAGAAGAGATTATAGAAGCTAAGATAAAACTTTTGATTATTGATTAAATTTCAAGGCTAAATAACCTTGAAATTTAAAGTTTTTCCCACCATAAATGGCACTACATCGCCGTATTTTTGCGCTACTTGCCATTCTTGTTTTTCTAAAGTGATGATTTTATCTTTTTCAAATTTAAGATTATGGATTTTACAAGCATTATCTGAAATAAATTTTTGTAAATTTGTTTCATTTGAGTATTTTTCAAAAAGTTCAGCCAACACAGGTAAAATCACAGGCGCACTAAATACGCCAGCTGCACACCCACAACATTCTTTAGTGTGTAATGGATGAGGTGCGCTATCACTTCCCAACATAGCCTTTTCATAGCCGCTAAAAGCAAGCTCACATAAAGCGTCTTTGTCTTCATAGCGTTTTGCAATAGGTTTGCAAAATAAATGTGGATCCATCTTACCACCCACTACATCATCAAGCGTTATCATTAAATGATGTAAAGTGATAGTTGCGTATAAATTTTCATAATCTTTTAATAAATCACACAAAACTTTAGTGGTGATATGCTCCATTACGATTTTTAATTTTGGAAAGTTTTTAGCTAATTTTTCATAAATTTTAGCAAAATTTGCTTCTCTATCCATTACAAAATCATTTGTTTCTCCATGTACAAGTAAAGGCAGTCCAAGCTCACTCATAGCATTTAGTGTAGGTTTTAACTTTTCTATATCAAAGCTTGAAATTCCATTATCTGAGTTGGTAGTGATACCTGCAGGATAAAGCTTGATAGCAAAAAGCTCATCTTTGGCTTTTTCTAAAAATTGCTCATCATAGTCTTTAAAAAATAAAGTCATCAAAGGCGTAAAATCTTCATTTTTACATGCTTTTAAAATGCGTTCTTTATAAGCTTTTAATGCGTTTATTTCAGTAAGCGGAGTGATTAAATTTGGCATGATAACTCCCGCTTTAAAGTCTTTTGCGCTAAATGGAGCTACAAGTTCAAGCATGCTTTCATCGCGTAAATGTAAATGCATATCCAAAGGGTTTTTAAGCGTCATTTTATCTCCTATTTGAGTTTATATAAGCCGTTTTTGAGCTTTTCAAGCAAAGCTTTTTCTTCTAAAAATTTAAAAGTAGAAATGATGGTTGGTTTGCTGATGTTTAACTTTTTAGAAAGTTCTTCGATATTTGCAAAGACAAAGCCATCTTCATTAGCATGAAGGGCTAAAAATTCTAAAATTTCAAAGCGTTTTTTACCAAAGATTTTTATGCATAGTGTTTTTACTTTATCATCCATTCTCTAGCCATATTAAAAAGAATAAAACTCCAAGTAATTATAGCCAAAACAACGCTAAAAAACACCCCAGCGCTCGCACAATCTTTTGCTTTTTTAGCTAAGATGTGAAATTCGCTCGTACAAAGATCCACGCAAGCTTCTATGGCAGAATTTAATGCCTCTATAATTAAAATCAAAACTAATACTAAAATAAGCACAAAATGTTCTAAAAAACTCACAGGTAAAAATAAGCTTACAAAAATCAAAGGTAAGATAATGGCAAATTCTATTCTAAAAGCCATTTCATCTTTAAGCAAGAATTTAATGCCACTAAAGGCATAACTTGCATTTTTAAATAAAGAATACTTTGGCTTCATTAAGGATTTTCCTTTAAATTTTTACTATATAAGTCATAGTTTTCTTCATATTCTTTAGTTTGGACATTAAAATATCCTAATAAACTTGAAAAAATATTATCTTGAGATAATTTATAATCTTTCTTTTTTTGTAATTCTTGGATTAAATTATTATCTTTGCTCCAAAGAATCATAGGAACATGAGTTTGTTCTTTTGGTGCTATAAAATAGGGCATTCCATGAAGGTAAATTCCATTTTCTCCCAAACTTTCTCCATGGTCTGATACATATAACAATGAAGTATTTTGTGAAGGACTTTGCTTTAGTAAGTCAATAAGACTTTTGATGATAAAATCTGTATAAAGTAAAGTATTGTCATAGGTATTAGTTAATTCTTCTTGCGAGCATTGTTGTAATTCATTTGTATCGCAAGTTGGCGTAAATTTTTTAAACTCATTTGGATAGCGCTTAAAATAAGCTGGTCCATGAGAACCTTGCAAATGAACGACTATGATTTTACTTGAAGATGGATTTTGTAATTGTTCTTTTACAAGCTCAAGTAAGCTCTCATCATAATCTTTTGAAATCAATTTATGTGCTATACGATCGCAGTTTCCTTTGCAACCTCCAGAATTATTTCCAAGCCAAACACTTTGAACTCCAACTCTTTGTAAAATATCTAAAGCATTTTCTTCATAAAGACTATTGTCAAAAGTAGCTCTTTTGTGTCTTGAAAATATACAAGGTAAACTTCTAGCAGTTGCTGTCCCACAAGAGCTTACATTGTCAAAATATATTAAATTAGGTTCGTTTTTGGTATAAAAATTAGTATCATTTTTGGTATAACCACCCAAAGAATAGTTATTTGCTCTAGCGGTTTCCCCTATGACTAAAATCATAGTTTTGTTTAAGTCTTTTTCCATTTTCGCATCTAAAGCTATCTTTTGAAGTTCTTTTTCTAGAATAACTTCTAATTTTATATATTTAATTGCTGAATAAATTTGATAAAAAGGAGTGTTATAAACTCTTACTTCATTATAAGTTCTTAAAAATGGTACAATACTTTTTGAAAAAATTCCAAGCAATCCAAAAGCAACAAATAAAGCAACAAATAAAGTGCCAAATTTGATGATTAAATGTTTTTTGATATTGTGATATTCTATTTTAATTTTTATAACTAAAAATGCTGGAATCACAAAAGTAAAAAATATATAAACAAAAATATTAAAATTAATCAGATCGCGTACTTCTTTTTGATCAGTTTGCATAGCATTTCTAATCATATCATGATCTATAATAACACCATAATTGATCATAAAATAACTACTAATTGAACTCACACCTATTAAAAAAATCATTAAAATCTTGCTAAGATAAGGCAAAAATAATAAAGCGAAAATTCCAACTAATAGTGCAAAATATATAATTATATATAAAATAATGGAAATATCATTATTATGAGGATGTAAATTTTCGTGAATATAAGAAAACAATTTCAGATTGATACTAGTTATATAAAAAGCACTCAAAATAATAAATTTAAGCCACGATATATTAAAAAATTTCATGAAATCCTTTCAAAATTAAAGATTTAATTATAAATAAAAATGGTTAACTTAATATCTTTATGGTATGATTTTGCTTTTTGTAAGTTTAAGGATTAAATTATGAAATTATTATCATGGAATGTAAATGGCCTAAGGGCAATTTGTGATAAAAATGCACTTGATTGGATTGAAAAAGAAGAAATTGATTTTATAGGTTTTCAAGAAATCAAAGCACACGAGGATAAATTTCCAAAAAGAATTTATGAGTATCCTTTTAAACATATGTATTCAAATAGTGCCAAAAGAGCAGGGTATTCAGGTGTAATGAGCTTGTGTAATTTTGATTGTGAGGTAAAAAAATGTGAGTTTTTTGATGATGATGAGGGTAGAGTTTTAGAGCATAGCTTTAAAAATGTAGTTTTGTTTAATATTTACTTTCCAAATGGTCAAAAAGATGAAGAGCGTTTGAATTTTAAAATGAAATTTTATAATGACTTTTTAATGTATTTAGATAAACTTTTAAAAGAAGGTAAAGAAATTATCATCTGTGGAGATGTTAATACCGCACATCGTGAGATAGACTTAACCCACCCAAAAGCTAATGAAAAAACTTCAGGTTTTCTACCGATTGAGCGTGCTTGGATAGATGATTTATTAAAATTAGGTTTTATAGATACTTTTAGACATATAAATGGCGATGTTAAAGAAAAGTATTCGTGGTGGAGTTATAGAATGAAAGCAAGAGAAAGAAATGTAGGCTGGAGGATTGATTATTTTTTCATTTCTAATGGCTTAAAAGATAAACTTAAAAATGCTTTTATAAGAGATGATATTTTTGGCTCAGATCATGCTCCTGTAGGGATAGAAATCGATATTTAAGGTATTTTTTAATGCCTTAAATAATTATTAAGTAAAAATTGTTATAATTTCATCTTAAAACTGCAAAATGGCCCATTCGTCTAGCGGTTAGGACATCGCCCTTTCACGGCGGTAACACGAGTTCGAGTCTCGTATGGGTCACCACTTACTATTTTATATCCGCTTTTTTTGATAATCATTGTCATATTTTACAAAAAGTTACATTGTTCGATTTAAATATTTTTTATTTGTTTTATCTTATTTAAATTAAGTTTATTTTAAAATACTTATTATTAATATATTGAAAGTTATTGTTAATAATTTGTAAATTTTTTACATTGACTTCACACTTGTTTTTTAAAATATACAAAAAGGAGGACAAAATGTATAGACCTAAAAGCAAAAATGAGTTAATGAATTTGGTGCATAATGAAAGAATTTCTCTAAGGGATATTGAAGTATCTTTGATTGATGATTTTTCTTATGTATTTTATTATTCTAAAAGATTGGATTTTTTAGGTATTGAACATTGGGATGTATCAAATGCTAAAGATATGTCTTATATGTTTTATTGTTGCGAAAGTTTTAATGCAAATTTGTCACGCTGGAATGTTTCTAAAGTTGAAAATATGGCAAGTATGTTTTTTAACTGCAAAAATTTTAATCAAGATTTATCAAAATGGGATACTCAAAATTTAAAAGATATGTCTTATATGTTTTTTAATTGTGTTAATTTCAATCATTCTTTATTGCATTGGAAAACTTCAAATACTACCAGAATGGCACATTGTTTTGAAAACTGTCATGCGTATGAGCATAGTGTTGTGAATTGGGATGTGCAAAATGTAATTACTATGGCATATCTTTTTCACAATTGCAAAAATTTCCATCATGAGCTAGATGAGTGGAATATCCAAAAGGATTGTAATACTGAAAAAATGTTTGGAAATCGTGGTATTGATAAACTTTATGCAGTAAAAGGTATAGAGTTAGAATAAACAAAATTCACACAATTTTTGTGTGAATTTTTCTTTTGTCTTTTTAAGTTTTTCATCAAGTTTTTGTACTAAACTTATCTTCATAAAGCGTTATTTTTTAGCTTCTAGAGATTATTTTTTAGGAAAATTTACATGAAAATAAAATTTATTACAAAAAGAGATAAAAGTCAAGTTGCATTTGATATTTTTAAAATTAAAAATGCTATTTTTAGAGCCAATATAAACTCTACTGATAAAAAATTAGAAAATGATGAATTAGGTAGGCTTTGTGATGAGGTTGTAGCTTTGCTTGATGAAAATCATGCACAGGTAGAACAAATTCAAGATAAAGTTGAAGAGGTTTTAATAAAAAATGCTTTAATCAATACTGCAAAATCTTATATATTATACCGCCAAAAAAGAACACAAATCCGCAATGGTAGCTATGATTTGCTAAATTTGTATGATGATTTAACCTTCAAAGATTCCAAAGAAGCTGATTTAAAAAGAGAAAATGCCAATATCAACTCAGATAGTGCTATGGGTATGATGTTAAAATATGGTTCAGAAGGAGCAAAATACTATGTAGATGAGTGTATTTTACCAAAACATATCGCAAATGCACATAAAAATGGCGATATACATATACACGATAAAGACTTTTATATGCTAACACAAACTTGTTGTCAAATAGACTTGTTAAAGCTTTTTGAAAATGGTTTTAGCACTGGACATGGAAGTTTGCGTGAGCCAAATGATATCAGATCTTATGCTTCTTTAGCTTGCATTGCTTTACAGGCTAATCAAAATGAAATGCATGGAGGTCAATCTATACCAAATTTTGATTTTGCTATGGCAAAGGGTGTGGCAAAGACTTTTCAAAAAGAGTATAAAAAGGCTATAAATGCTTTTTTTGAAATAAAATTAGAGCAAAACTTAGATGAGCAATGCTTTAAAAATGCTAATTTTCAAGTTTCAAGCGAAAAAGAATGCTTTAAAGAGCTTTTAAAGCTTGATTTAAATAGTGATGAGAATTTTTTAAAACAAGCAAATGCTTATGCTTACAAAAGAGCATTAAAGCAAACCCAAGATGCGACTTTTCAAGCTATGGAAGCTTTGGTGCATAATCTTAATACTATGAACTCAAGAGCAGGAGCTCAAGTGCCTTTTAGCACGCTAAATTATGGCACCGATACTTCTTTTGAAGGGCAAATGGTAATAGAAAATTTACTCAAAGCCACGATGAAAGGCTTAGGAAATGGTGAAACACCAATTTTTCCTGTGCAAATTTTTAAAGTAAAAGAAGGTATTAATTATAATGAAAAAGATCCAAACTACAAGCTTTTTAAACTCGCTATAGAATGTGCTTCTAAAAGACTTTTTCCAAATTTTAGCTTTTTAGATGCAAGCTTTAATGCAAAATACTATAAAAAAAATGATTATAATAGTGAAGTAGCTTATATGGGTTGTAGAACTAGGGTTATGGCAAATGTTTATGATGAGAGCAAAGAAATCACAAGTGGCAGGGGAAATTTAAGCTTTACAAGTATAAACCTTGTGCGTTTAGCCATAGAAGCCAAAGGAAATTTAGAGCTTTTTTACTCACTTTTAAAAGAAAAATTAGAGCTTGTGTATGAGCAATTACTTCATAGATATAAAATTCAAAGTCTAAAAAAGGTTAAAAATTTCCCATTTTTAATGGGCGAGGGAATTTGGATAGATTCAGATTCTTTAAAAGAAAATGATAGCGTAGAAAAAATCATAGCACACGGGACTTTAGCTATAGGTTATATAGGACTTTGTGAGAGTTTAATAGCTTTAGTAGGTTCTCATCATGGACAAAGTCAAGAAGCAAGGGATTTAGGTTTGCAAATCGTGCGTTTTATGCGTGAATTTGTCGATGAAAAAGCACTCAAAGATAAGCTTAATTTTTCACTCATAGCTACCCCGGCTGAAGGCTTAAGTGGAAGGTTTTTAAAGCTAGATCAAAAAAAATACGGCATTTTAAAAGGCATAACCGATAAAGATTTTTATACTAATTCTTTTCATATTCCTGTGGATTTTCCTATTAGTATATATGAAAAAATTCAAATCGAAGCCCCATATCATGAACTAAATAATGGTGGGCATATTACTTATGTAGAATTAAACGGCGATGTGAGTAAGAATTTAGAAAGTTTTGAACGCATTATAAAATGTATGAAAGAAAGCAATATAGGCTATGGCTCGATTAATTTCCCACTAGATAGAGATCCGGTATGTGGTTATAGTGGTGTGATAAATGAGTTTTGTCCAAAGTGCCATAGAAAAGAAGATGATATTAAATTTGAACGCATAAGAAGAATCACAGGTTATTTAGTAGGAACGCTTGATCGTTTTAATGACGCTAAAAAAGCTGAAGTTCATGCAAGAATTAAACACGATTTTTCTTAGATTAGCCGGTGTCATAAAAGAATCCATAGTCGATGGCTATGGTTTGCGTTATGTGATTTTTACTCAAGGCTGCCCTCATCATTGCAAAGGTTGTCATAATCCACAAACACATGATTTTAACAAAGGATATTTGCAAGATTTAGCAAGTTTGTATGATGATATTTGTAAAAATCCTTTACTCCAAGGTGTTACTTTTAGTGGCGGGGAGCCTTTTATGCAAGCAAAAAATTTAAGTATTCTAGCAAAACACATTAAGGCTTTAGGACTTGATCTTACTATATATACAGGTTTTACTTATGAAGAGCTATTGCAAGAACAAGCTATGAAAGAATTGCTTATCTTAGCTGATGTTTTGATAGATGGGAAGTTTATTTTAGAGCAAAAAGACTTATCTTTAAAATTTAAAGGTAGTAAAAACCAACGCATTATTGATGTAGCAAAAAGCTTAGAGCAAGGCAAAGTAATACTTTTTGAAAAATAAAGACTCATTTAGTCTTTTTTAACTTAACTATGTTAGAATGCTATAAAATTTAAAAAAGGAGAACAATATGTTTGAATTAAGAAAACTACCTTATGAAGCAGACGCTTTTGGAGACTTTTTGAGTGCAGAAACTTTTGCATTTCATCATGGCAAACACCATCAAACTTATGTAAATAACCTAAACAATCTTATCAAAGATACTGAATTTGCAGGAAAAGATTTAGTTTATATCATACAAAACTCAAATGGCGGAATTTTTAACAACGCTGCTCAAGTGTATAATCATGACTTTTATTTTGACTGCATTAAGCCAAAAACATGCTGTGGCTGTGGCTGTTCTTTAAGTGATGAGTTTAAAGCAGCGGTTGAAAAAGACTTTGGTTCTATGGAAAATTTAAAAGAAGAATTCATCAAAGGAGCTACAGGAGTATTTGGTTCTGGTTGGTTTTGGCTAGTTTATAACACTCAAAATCAAAAATTAGAATTAGTAGCTACAAGCAATGCTGCTACACCTATCACTGAAGGTAAAGTTCCACTTTTAGTAGTTGATGTGTGGGAGCATGCTTACTATGTAGATCACCGTAATGCACGCCCTGTGTATTTAGATAAATTCTACGCACACATTAACTGGGAATTTGTAGTAAAAGCTTATGAATGGGCTATCAAAGAAGGTATGAATTCAGTAAGCTTTTATGCAAATGAACTTCATCCGCTAAACTAAAAAATAAAATCTCTTAGAAAGTCTAAGAGATTTTACTCTAAAACAACCCCTTCATTTAGCACAACTTCGCCTATTACATAAGCATCTGAGTTCTCTAAAACTTTTCCTACATTAGATGGATCTATCACCATAACTAAGCCCACACCCATGTTAAAGCTTCTATACATTTCAGCTTCTTCTACGCTTTGGCCTATTTGATAAAAAATTTCAGGAGTTTTTAGATGATGTTTTCTAATAATAGCACCTATTCCTCTTGGAAAAACTCTAGGTAAATTTTCTACTAAACCACCACCTGTTATATGAGCTAGTGCATTGATGAAGGGTTTTAATTTTAAAAAGTCTTTTACATAAATTCTTGTAGGTTCAAGTAAAATATCGATTAAATTTTTACCATCTATTTTATCATCAAATTTAAGCTTTTGTGCTTCAAATAATACTTTTCTAGCTAAAGAATATCCATTAGAATGAAGCCCACTACTAGGCAAAGCTAGTAAAATATCTCCATTTTTTACAAAATTTCTTCTATCTATTTCATCTTTTTCAGCCATGCCCACTGAAAAACCTGCTAAGTCAAAGTCATTGTTATGATACATTCCAGGCATTTCAGCAGTTTCTCCGCCTATTAAGGCACAATTTGCTTTTTTACAACCATTAGCAATCCCTGCTACAACCTTTTTAGCTACTTCTACATCTAACTTTGCACTTGCATAATAGTCTAGAAAAAACAAAGGCGTAGCAAAATTGCAAATTAAATCATTCACGCACATTGCTACTAAATCTTCGCCTATGGTGTCAAATTTTTGACTATCAATAGCAAGACGCAACTTTGTGCCTACCCCATCTGTTGCTGCTAGCATAACAGGATTTTTAAAACCACTTGGCATGGCAAAAGCACCCGAAAAAGAGCCTATGCCACCTAAAACATTTTCATTAAAAGTTTCTTTTACTAAAGGCTTAATTGCTTCTACAAAAGTATTACCATTGTCTATACTTACGCCTGCATCTTCATAGCTTATATTCATTTATCTTCCTTTAAGAATTTAAAAGGTATTTTAACTAAAAATATTTTAAGGTTAAATTATGCAAAATGCTTATTTTGTGACTTCAAGTATAGCAGGTGGAAAGTCAAGCTTTATAAAAATAGTTCAAAATTTGGGTTTTGATACTTTAAGTGCAGATGTGATAGCTCATGAGCTTTTAAATGAAAATGCTAATTCTATAGCTAAGCTTTTTGATAATGATGATTTACTTATAGCAGGAAAAATAGATAGAAAAAAGCTTGGTGCTATTGTATTTAATGATTTAAACGCCAAAAAAAAGTTAGAAGGTTTTTTACATCCTAAAATCAAAGAAGAAATTTTACAAAAAGCACTAATTTTAGATAAAAAAAACAAGGCTTTTTTTATAGAATTGCCTTTATTTTTTGAAAATAATCATTATCAAGATCTAGGAAAAAGTATATTGATTTATGCTCCAAAAGAAATTTTATTAAAAAGATTAATACAAAGAGATAATTTAGATGAAAATGAAGCCTTAAAAAGAATTAATTTGCAACTTGATATAGAAGAAAAACTAAAAAAAGCAGATTTTGTGATAAAAAATATTTCAAGTTATGAAAAATTTGAAGAAAATGTGCTAAATTTTTTAAAACATACTTTAAAGGTTAAAAATGAAATTTTATAAATATTGTGCAAGCGGAAATGATTTTGTAGTATTTGCAGATGGTGAAAAAAAAGATCGTAGCGAGTTAGCTAGAATTCTTTGTAATCGTTATGAGGGCATAGGTGCTGATGGACTTATAGTAGTTGTGCCTCATGATAGATATGATTTTGAATGGGAATTTTATAATTGCGATGGCAGTAAAGCAAATATGTGCGGTAATGGATCGCGTGCAGCAGCTCATTTTGCTCATCATTATCTAAAAAAATCACAATATTTAAATTTTTTAACCGGAGCAGGACTTATAAAATCATTTGTTGATGATGACATGGTAGAGATTAAATTAAGTGGAGTGAAGGATATTAAAGAAGCTTTTAAACATAAAGATAGAATTTGGCAAGGATGTAATACAGGTGTGCCACATATGGTGACTTTTGTTGATGATTTAAATGAATTTGATGTAAATTTATGCAAAGAAGTGCGTAAAAAATATAACGCAAATGTTAATTTTGCTAAAATAGAAAATGAAGAATTTATAAGAGTTAGAACCTATGAACGCGGGGTAGAAGATGAGACTTTAGCTTGTGGTACAGGTATGGGAGCTTGTTTTTATCTTGCTTATTTAAATCAAAAAGTTAAAGATGATATTTTAGTAAAGCCAAAAAGCAAAGAAAATTTATATTTTAGATTAGAGGATGATCAAATATTTTTCAGAGGAAAGGTAAAGTGCTGTTTTGAAGCTGATTATAATTTTACTTAGTAGTTTTTTATTTTTAAAAGCTGAATTTATAGCAGGTTTTGATAAACATTATTATGCTTTAAGTATAAAAGAAAAGCGTGAAGTTTTTATCAAAAAAATCAATGCTTTGTTAGATGTTTCTTTCAAAGAAATTGAAAATGAAAAAGAATTTATAGATATTTTTTTTGAGGAAGCTTTAAAGAGTAATTTTAGAAAACTAAATTCTAATGCTGTGCAAAAACTATGGTTTTTAAAAGAAAAATATCGCGTTAAAAATTTATACGATCACAAGGAATACCAACTGCGTATCCAAAAGGTTCCAAAATCTTTAGCCATAGCCCAAGCAATTATTGAAAGCGCAACTGGCACAAGTCGTTTTGCTAAAGAAGCAAATAATTTATTTGGAGAATGGACTTGGGGTGAGAAAGGTTTGATTCCAAAAGAAAGAAGTGAAGGTAAAACTCATAAAATTCGTATATTTGATACCTTGCAAGAAAGTGTGGATTCATACTTGCTAAATTTAAATCGTCATGATGCTTATAAGGAATTTAGAGCTTGGCGGTGGGATGCTATAAATCAAAATGAAAAACTTGATGGTAAAGAAGCGGCAAGTCATTTGGAAAAATATTCAGAGATTAAAAGTAATTATACTAAGCTTATTATTTCTATCATAAATCAACATAAGCTTGATGAGTTAGATTAATTTCCTAAAGCCCACTCATCAAAAGGTAAAATCATCACACGCACCCCTTCTATGAAAAACTCATCTCTTTGTGAAAGCGTGATGATATAAATAGTCGAAAGTGCAAGTTGGTTTTTACTAAGTATTTTTTTGACTTTTAAACTAAGTAAATCTTTATCTTTAAAGGGCGAGCATAAAAATGCATTTTTAAGACTTGGTAAGTAAAAATCAAAATATTTGGTATAAAAAATTTCTTGTTCAAATTTAAACAACTCGCTTAAAATCAAATTTTCAAACAAAGCACTAAAGTCTTTTTGTATGCTTAGAGAATTTTTTAGTGAAAAGTCCCAAAAATATACTTTTTTTAAATTTTTTTCAAGATTTTTTACAAAATACAAAGTGTAGTTTGATTCTAGTTTTTCTATGCTTTTATATAAGGTATCTTTGGAAATTTTTATACTGTTTTTTAGTGTTTTTAATAGCTCATTAACGCTAAATTCATTCCCAAGTTCCAAGGCAATTTGTTTGAGTATAGTAAGCTCTAATGGAGTGTAAAAACTTCTTAAGTATGATGAGTTTGTGTTAAAGTTGTGATTTAAAATCACATTGCGTCCTGTATGTAAAAAATAACTTACCATGGTTTTAGTGTCAGCGTATTTTTTGTTTAAGCTTAAAAATTCTTCAAAGTCTAAATAATCTAAATGAAGTTCTTCAAAATAATCTAAATGAAAATTGCTATCACAAACGCTTATTATGATTTGCAAATTAAGGTGTTTTAAACTGGCAAAGTCAAAATCATGAGCAAAGTTGCAAAGTGCTAAAAATTTAATCTGTGGATTATAGGTTAAAAACGAATTCAAATTTACCAAAGCACTTGCTTGAAATTTCAAATCATCACAATCGATAAAAAGTATATTTTCACTTTTGTACAAAGATAAAAAATTTAAAATTAAATTTTTCTTACCACTTGCAAAACCACCTTTTATAATGATGTTTTTATGGGTTTGAATTTGAATTTTTCTTTCATCAAATTTTTGAAATTTTGGGTAATTATCGTAAAAAAATTGTAGTGATTTCATAAATTTCTTTGTAATTAATGGTGGAGCATAGCGGGTTCGAACCGCTGACCCCAACGCTGCCAGCGTTGTGCTCTCCCAGCTGAGCTAATGCCCCTTTAGATTTTGAAATCATACTATATTTTTTCTTATATTTTCTTAATGTATAAAAAATCTTGTAAATTTTAAAAATTTAATTTTTATCCTTTTTAAAAGGAAAATAATTAAAAAAAATGTATAAATTTCTTGACATAGCAAAGGCTCTTTTTATATAATCTTAACATCATTATTATATGGTGGTTAGATTCTTATGGGTCTAACGAGTTCTTTACAAAGGAAAAAATATGGAAAGAATCAGGCTTAAGCTAAAAGCTTATGACCACAGAGTTCTAGATCGCACAGTTGCAGCAATTGTAGAAGCTGTTAAAAGAACAGGTGCTGACATCAGAGGTCCAGTGCCAATGCCTACAAAAATTAAAAGATACACAGTTTTGAAATCTCCACACATCAATAAAGATTCACGCGAACAATTTGAGATGAGAATTCATGCTCGTATGCTTGATATTGTAGCAGCTACTCCAGATACAGTAGATTCACTCACTAAGCTTGACTTGGCTCCAGAGGTCAATGTTGAAGTAAGAGCTATGGGTAAATAAGGATAGAATATGGAATACATTGTAGAAAAAATTGGTATGAGTAGAACAATCAGCACACCAAGCATTCCTGTAACCTTACTTAAACTTGTTCAAACTAAAGTATGTGAAGTAGAAAATGGAAAAGCTTTGGTTGCTTATGTAAAAGGCAAAGCAAATAATAAATGCATTGCGGGTCAGCAAAAAAAATACAATCTTTCAGCTGAATATAATAGATTTGCTTCTTTAGAAGTAGCAAACACAGAAGCAGGTGATATTGATCTTAATCCTTTAAAAGAAGCTTCTATCTTAAAAGTAAGCTTTAATTCTAAAGGTAGAGGTTATAGTGGGGTTGTTAAAAGACACGGATTCGCCGGAGGTCCTGCAAGTCACGGTTCAAGATTCCACAGACGCCACGGATCAATCGGTAACCGCGAATGGCCAGGTCGTGTTCAACCAGGTATGAAAATGGCAGGTCATTATGGTAATGTAAAAGTTACTGTTAAAAATGAAGTAGTTTCATTTGATGAAGAAAATGGCATCTTAGTAGTAAAAGGTGCGGTACCAGGATTTAATGGTGCTATGGGTAAAATAAGGATTGCAAAATGAGTAAAGTAACTGTTTTAAATGATAAATTTGAAAAAGCTAGTGAACTCGATCTTCCAGCAAAATATGCAGAAGTTAATCCTCACAACCTTTATTTATATGTAAAATCTTATCTTGCTAGCCTTAGAGCAAACACAGCTCATACTAAAGGTAGAAGCGATGTAAGCGGTGGTGGTAAAAAACCATGGAGACAAAAAGGTCGTGGTGGTGCAAGAGCAGGTTCAACAAGAACGAATGTTTGGGTTGGTGGTGCTGTAGCATTTGGCCCTACAAACAATCGTAATTATTTCCAAAAAGTTAATAAAAAACAAAAACGCTTAGCGCTTGAAAGAGCATTGGCTGATAAAGCACAAAACAATGCATTATTCTCAGTAGATAGTTTAAGCATTGAAAGCGGTAAAACAAAAGATGCAAATGCAGTTATTAAAAAGCTTGGTTTAAAAGATGCTTTAATTGTAAAAGATTTACTAGATGAAAAAACACTTCTTGCTTTTAGAAACTTAGCAAATTGCTATGTAGTTGATATTAGCGAAGTAAATGCTTATTTAGTATCTGTATTTAATGCTGTTATCATTGAAAAAGCAGCGCTTGAATCTATCGTAAAAGAGGGTTAAAATGGCAGATATTACTGATATAAAAACAATACTTTACACTGAAAAAAGCTTAAACCTTCAAGAGCAAGGTGTTGTAGTTATTCAAACTTCTCCAAAAATGACTAAAAATGGTCTAAAAGAAGTTTTAAGAGAATATTTTGGTGTAACTCCAGTAAGAATTAATTCTTTAAAAATGGATGGAAAAGTAAAGCGTTTTAGAGGTCGCGAAGGTCAAAGAAATAGCTTTAAAAAATTCTATGTTAAGCTACCAGAAGGTGTGAGCTTAGAAAGTTCGGAGGCATAAGATGGCAATTAAAACTTATAAACCATATACTCCAAGTAGAAGATACATCACAGGTGTAAGCTCTGATGATATCACAGCAAAAGCTAGTGTGCGTTCATTACTTGTAAAACTTCCAGCTCATGCAGGTCGTAACAATAATGGTAGAATCACAAGCCGTCATAAAGAAGCAGGTGCTAAAAAACTTTACAGAATTATAGATTTTAAAAGAAGAAAATTTGGTATTGAAGGTAAAGTTGAAGCAATCGAGTATGATCCATACAGAAATTGTCGTATTGCATTAATCTCTTATAGAGATGGTGAAAAAAGATACATCTTACAACCAAAAGGTTTAAGCGTTGGTGATGTTATTTGTGCTGCTGAAAGCGGACTTGACATTAAGCCAGGTAATGCAATGAAATTAAGAAATATCCCAGTGGGTACTATCGTACACAATATCGAGTTAAAACCAGGCAAAGGCGGTCAAATGATCCGTTCAGCAGGTGCTTATGCTCAATTAATGGGTAAAGAAGAAAAATATGTTATCTTAAGACTTGCAAGTGGTGAAATGAGACAAGTTTTAGCTGAATGTATGGCAAGTATCGGTGAAGTTGGTAATGAAGAATGGTCAAATGTGACTATCGGTAAAGCAGGAAGAAACCGCCATAGAGGTATTCGTCCTCAAACAAGAGGTTCTGCGATGAACCCAGTTGATCACCCGCACGGTGGGGGTGAAGGTAAGAAAAATTCAGGCCGTCATCCAGTTACTCCATGGGGTAAACCAACTAAAGGTGCTAAAACTCGCCGTAAAAAAGCTAGCGATAAGCTAATAATTTCAAGAAGAAAAGGAAAGTAAGATGGCTAGGTCACTAAAAAAAGGTCCTTTTGTTGATGACCATGTAATGAAAAAAGTCATCGCTGCTAAAAAAGCTAACGATGGTAAGCCAATTAAAACTTGGTCAAGACGCAGCACTATTATACCTGATATGATAGGTTTAACTTTTAATGTTCATAATGGAAAAAGCTTTATCCCAGTATATATTACTGAAAATCATATCGGTTACAAATTAGGTGAATTTGCACCTACTAGAACATTTAAGGGTCATAAAGGCTCTGTTCAGAAAAAAATAGGTAAGTAAGGGAGATTTATGAGTAGAGCGTTAATTAAATTCATAAGATTATCTCCAACTAAAGCGAGATTGATTGCTAGAGAAGTTCAAGGTATGAATGCAGAGCTTGCATTAGCTAGTTTGAAATTTATGCCAAATAAAGGTGCTAAATTTATAGCAAATGCTATTTCAAGTGCTGTAGCAAATGGCGGATTTGAAGCAAATGAAGTTGTTGTTTCAAGTTGTCGTGTTGATGCTGGTGCGGTTTTAAAAAGATTTAGACCAAGAGCTAGAGGAAGTGCTAGTCGTATTAGAAAGCCAACTTCACACATTTTGGTAGAAGTTAGTAAAGTAGAAGCAAGTGCTGAAAAAACTACAAAAGCTAAAAAAGCATCAGTGAAAAAGGAAAGCTAATATGGGACAAAAAGTAAATCCGATTGGTTTAAGACTAGGAATTAATAGAAATTGGGAATCAAGATGGTTTCCTACAAAAGCTAATTTAGCAGAAAATATTGGTGAAGATTATAAAATCAGAACATTTTTAAAAAGAAAACTTTATTATGCAGGAATTAGCCAAATTCTTGTAGAAAGAACAGCGAAAAAATTAAGAGTAACTGTTGTAGCTGCAAGACCAGGGATTATTATTGGTAAAAAAGGTAGTGATGTTGATATTTTAAGAAAAGAACTTCAAGATTTAATCAAAAAAGAAGTTAATATCAATATCAAAGAAGAAAGAAAAGCAGGTGCTTCAGCTCAGCTTGCAGCTGAAAGTGTTGCTACTCAACTTGAAAAAAGAATTGCTTTTAGAAGAGCAATGAAAAAAGTAATTCAAGGAGCGCAAAAAGCAGGTGCTAAAGGGATTAAAGTTTCAGTTTCAGGCCGTTTAGGTGGTGCTGAAATGGCAAGAACTGAATGGTACCTAGAAGGTCGTGTTCCACTTCACACTTTAAGAGCAAAAATCGATTACGGTTTCGCAGAAGCACATACTACTTATGGAAATATAGGTATTAAAGTATGGATCTTCAAAGGTGAAGTTTTACAAAAGGGTGTTCAACCTGAAAAAACCGAAGAAAACGCTCCAGCTAAAAAAACTAGAAGAGCAAGAAGAGGTAAATAATCATGTTAATGCCAAAAAGAACAAAATATCGTAAAATGATGAAAGGGCGTAACAGAGGTTATGCCAACAGAGGGACTGAATTTACTTTTGGTGATTTTGCCCTAAAAGCAACTGAAGCTGGCCGTATCAATTCACGCCAAATTGAAGCAGCTCGTATTGCTTTAACTCGTTTTGTAAAAAGACAAGGTAAAACTTGGATTAGAGTTTTCCCAGATAAACCTCTAACTAAAAAACCTTTAGAAACTCGTATGGGTAAAGGTAAAGGTGCAGTTGAGGAATGGGTAATGAACATTAAACCAGGTCGTATTATTTATGAAATGGCAGGGGTTAATGAAGAAATGGCAAGACAAGCTTTAACTTTAGCGATGCATAAATTGCCATTTAAAACTAAGTTTGTTACAAGAGAGAGCCAAAATGAAATATACTGAGATTAAAGATAAAACAGCAGGTGAGCTTGCAACAATGCTAAAAGAAAAAAAGGTGCTTTTATTTACTTTAAGACAAAAGCTAAAAACAATGCAGCTAACTAATCCTAAAGAGATTAGCGAAGTTAAAAAAGACATCGCTAGAATCAATACTGCAATTAGCGCTTTAAAATAAGGATAGAAAATGGCATTTAAAAGAGAAATTCAAGGCGTTGTTGTTCAAATTGCTGGAGATAAAACAGCAACAATTTTGGTTGAAAGAAAAGTGGTTCACCCAAAATACAGAAAAATCGTAAAACGCTTTAAAAAATATTTAATTCATGATGAAAGAAATGAACTTAAAGTGGGAAATACTGTAGTTGCTATTGAATGTAGACCACTTTCTAAGAGAAAATCATTTCGCTTAAAAACTATAGTATCAGCAGGAGTTGAGTAATGATTCAAAGTTTTACTAGGCTTGCAGTTGCTGATAATAGCGGTGCAAAAGAATTAATGTGCATTAAGGTTTTAGGTGGTAGCAAAAGAAGATACGCTACTGTTGGTGATGTAATCGTTGCGTCTGTAAAAAAAGCTCTACCAAATGGTAAAGTTAAAAAAGGTCAAGTAGTAAAAGCAGTTATCGTTAGAACTAAAAAAGAAATTCATAGAGACAATGGTTCTTTAATTCGTTTTGATGAAAATGCGGCAGTTATTCTTGATGCTAAAAGAGAGCCTATCGGAACGCGTATTTTTGGACCAGTAGGTCGTGAAGTAAGATATGGTGGCTTTATGAAAATTGTTTCACTAGCACCGGAGGTGTTGTAATGAAATTAAAAATTAAAAAGAATGATATGGTAAAAGTTATCGCAGGCGATGACAAAGGCAAAACAGGTAAAGTTTTAGCAGTATTTCCTAAAACAAATAAAGTAATTGTTGAGGGTTGTAAAATCGCTAAAAAAGCTGTTAAGCCAAGTGATAAAAATCCAAACGGCGGTTTTGTCAATAAAGAAATGCCAATGGATATTTCAAATGTAGCAAAGGCAGGAGAATAAGATGATGAGATTGAAAGAAAAATATACTCAAAATATCAAACCTGCTTTAGTTAAAGAATTTGATATTAAAAATCCTATGCTTGTTCCTTTTATTGAAAAAGTTGTAATCAGTGTAGGTGCTGGGGAATTAGCAAAAGATCAAAAAGTATTACAAAATGTTGCAGATACTATTTCATTGATCGCTGGGCAAAAAGCAGTTATCACAAAAGCTAAAAAATCAGTTGCTGGTTTTAAAGTAAGAGAAGGCTTCCCAGTAGGTGTAATGGTAACATTAAGAAAAGACAATATGTATGCTTTCTTAGATAAGCTTATTACTATAGCTCTTCCTCGTGTTAAAGACTTTAGAGGTCTTCCAAGAGATGGTTTTGATGGAAGAGGAAACTATAACTTTGGTTTAGATGAGCAGTTAATGTTCCCAGAAGTTGAATATGATAAAATCTTAAGAACTCATGGTATGAACATTTCTATCGTTACAACAGCAAAATCAGATAAAGAGGCACAAAAATTATTAGAATTATTTGGCGTGCCATTTGCAAAAGGAAAGTAATATGGCTAAAAAATCAATGATTGCAAAAGCTGCCCGCAAACCTAAATTTAGCGTTAGAGGGTATACTAGATGCCAAATTTGTGGAAGACCACATTCAGTTTATAGAGATTTTGGAATTTGCAGAGTTTGCTTAAGAAAAATGGCAAATGAAGGTTTAATTCCTGGTCTTAAAAAAGCAAGTTGGTAAGAGGAAAGAACCATGATAAATGATTTAATTTCAGATTCACTAACAAGAATTAGAAATGCAGGGATGAGAAGATTAGAGACTACTCAACTTTTGCATTCTAAAGTTATCGAAGCTTTACTTGGAATTTTCCAAGCTAAAGGCTATATTGAAAGCTTTAATGTTATTGAAGAGGATAAAAAGAAATTCATCAATGTAGTTTTAAAATATGATGAAAAAGGTAAAAGCGTAATTAACGAAGTTAAGCGTATTTCTAAACCTGGTCGTCGTGTTTATAAAGGCAAAGATGAGATCAAAAGATTTAAAAACGGTTATGGTACTATCGTAGTAAGCACTTCAAAAGGTGTTTTAGCTAACGACGAAGCTTACAAAGCAGGCGTTGGCGGCGAAGTTTTATGTACTATTTGGTAAGAGTTTCTACTTTTTATGGTATTCGGTATCCATTCTTATAAAGTAGTCATATCGTAGACAAGTAAAAAGGAAAAATGAATGTCTCGTATAGGTAAACAACCAGTTGCTATTCCAAGTGGAGTAGAAGTAAAATTAGAAGGTAACTTGCTAAAATTCAAAAAAGGAAATTTAGCAAAAGAGCTTGATACAAAAGCAAATGTTAATGTTGAGATTAAAGAAGGGCAAATTCTTTTCTCTCCTAAAGGTGAAGATAGACAAAGTAGAGCTTATTGGGGAACTTATAGAGCTTTAGCTCAAAACATCATCATCGGTTTAACTGATGGTTTTAGCAAAACTTTAGAAATCAACGGTGTTGGTTATAAAGCTGCGTTAAAAGGTAAAGTTCTTGAACTTGCTTTAGGTTTTTCTCATCCTATCAACTATGCTATTCCAGAAGGCATAGAAATTACCGTTGATAAAAACAATGTTATTATCAAAGGTAGCGATAAACAAGTGGTAGGTCAAGTTGCTGCTCAAATTCGTGAATTTAGACCACCTGAGCCTTACAAAGGAAAAGGTGTTAAATATTCAGATGAGCGTATTATCCGCAAAGCTGGTAAGACATCTAAGAAGTAAGGATAGAATATGAGAGCAAATGTATTAAAAAGAAAAATATCTTTAAGAATTAAAAGAAAAAAAAGAATTAGAGCAAAAATTTCAGGAACACAAGCTCTTCCAAGAGTTTCTGTTTTTAAATCAAACAGAACTTTATATATCCAAGCTATCGATGATGTTAAAGCAGTAACTTTAGCAGCAGTAGATGGAAGAAAAATTGGTGTTAAAGCAAATAAAGAAGGTGCTAAAAAAATAGCAGCTGAATTTGCAAAAGTTTTAAAAGCTAAAAACATAGAAGAAGCAGTGTTTGATAGAAATGGTTATTTATACCATGGTGTGATTGCAGCATTAGCTGAAGCACTAAGAGAAAACGGAATCAAACTATAACCCAAAAGGAAGATCGATGGAAAAATATAATAGAGAAGAATTTGAAGAAGTAATCGTCGATATCGGCAGGGTTACTAAGGTTGTTAAAGGTGGTAGAAGATTTAGATTTACTGCTTTAGTTATCGTTGGAAATAGAAAAGGTTTAGTTGGTGTGGGCTATGGAAAAGCTAAAGAAGTTCCAGATGCTATCAGAAAAGCAGTTGATGATGCTTTTAAAAACATTGTTGAAGTTAAAACAAAAGGTTCAACTATCCCTCATGATGTAGAAGTAAAATACAACGCAAGTAGAATTTTACTTAAACCAGCAAGTGAAGGTACAGGGGTTATTGCAGGTGGTTCAACACGTCCTATCGTGGAACTTGCAGGTATTAAAGACATTTTAACTAAGTCTTTAGGTTCAAATAATTCAGCAAATGTTGTGCGTGCTACTATCAAAGCACTTACAATGCTTAAAGGATAATCAATGAATTTAACAAAAGCACCAGGTTCAACACATAAAACCAAAAGAATAGGCCGTGGTCAAGGTAGTGGTATGGGAAAAACTTCTACTAAAGGTGGAAAAGGCCAAACTGCTAGAAAAGGTTATAACGAAAAAAGAGGTTTTGAAGGGGGTCAACAACCACTTCAAAGACGCTTACCAAAAGTAGGCTTTACTTCTAAATTTGAAAAACCTTATGTGATTAATGTTGAAAAAATCACAGCAATCAAAGAGCTTAGCGAAATTACATTTGAAACAATCAATAGTATTCATAAGCTTTCAAAAAATGTAAATAAAGTTAAGCTTATTGGAGCAAGTGCTAAAGATCTTGCTAGTAAAATTAAAGACGAGAAGATCACTTTTAGCGGACAAAAATAATGAATAAAGCATTGACAAATAAAATTCTCATAACATTAGCTTTTTTATTTGCTTATAGAATATTAGCTTATGTTCCAGTTCCGGGGGTTAATGTCAGTGTTATCAAGGAATTTTTTGATTCTAATGCATCTAATGCATTAGGCTTGTTTAATATGTTTAGTGGGGGTGCTGCTGAAAGACTTAGCATCATCTCTCTAGGCATTATGCCTTATATTACTGCTTCGATTATTATGGAGCTTTTAGCGGCAACTTTTCCTAACATAGGAAAGATGAAAAAAGAACGCGATGGTATGCAAAAATATATGCAAATTATCCGTTATGCTACTATAGCTATCACTTTGATACAAAGTATAGGCGTTTCTATAGGCTTGCAAAGTCTTCATGGAAAAGCAGGTCAGTCAGCTATTATGATTGATATGAATACTTTTATTGCACTTTCTGCTATTTCTATGCTTGCAGGTACCATGCTTTTAATGTGGATAGGTGAGCAAATCACTCAACGCGGTATAGGAAATGGTATTTCTTTGATCATCTTTGGCGGTATTGTTTCTACAATTCCAGGTGCAATTAGTGGAACAGTAAATTTGGTAAATACAGGTGAGATGAATTTCTTGACTATCATTGCTATTTTAGTTGTAATTTTACTTACTATTTGGGCTATTATAGTAGTAGAGCTTGGAGAAAGAAGAATTCCTATTTCTTACTCAAGAAAAGTAATCATGCAAAATCAAAACAAACGCATTATGAATTACATACCTATTAAAATAAATTTAAGTGGAGTAATTCCTCCTATTTTTGCAAGTGCGATTTTGATGTTTCCAAGCACTATTTTGCAAACAAGTACAAATGAGTATGTGTTAAAAATTTATGACTTTTTAAATCCAAATGGATTTTTCTTTCATTTTTTAACATTCTTACTTGTTATTTTCTTCGCGTATTTTTATGCATCAATTGTATTTAATGCAAAAGATATAGCTGAAAATCTTAAAAGACAAGGTGGTTTCATACCAGGTATTAGACCAGGTGAAGGAACTGCAAATTATCTTAATGAAGTAGCATCAAGACTTACCTTGTCAGGTTCTATTTATTTAGGGCTTGTAGCTACATTACCATGGCTTATTGTGAAGTTGTTTGGTGTGCCTTTTTATTTTGGTGGAACTTCTGTTTTGATCGTAGTTCAAGTAGCGCTTGATACAATGAGAAAAATCGAAGCTCAAATTTATATGAATAAATACCAAACCTTAAGTGCAGTAGGCTTATAAGAAAGTAGATTTTCTACTTTCTTCTCTTTTTAAGGATTTTGATGAGACTAGGCGTTTTTGATAGCGGTGTAGGTGGGCTTAGTGTTTTAAAATCTTTACTTCAAGCAAAACTTTTTAAAGAATATATTTACTATGGAGATACCGCAAGGGTACCTTATGGGGTTAAAGATAAAAAAACTATCATTAAATTTTCCCTAGAAGCTTTAGAGTTTTTCAAAGAAAAAAAAGTCGATATGCTTATTATTGCGTGTAATACAGTTAGCGCGCATGCTTTAGAAATTCTAAAAGCAAATGCACCATTTCCGGTTCTTGGAGTTATAGAAGCAGGGGTTTTAGCGGTTAAAAACTCTTTAGAAGATAAAAACTCTAATATATTAGTTATTGCAACACAAGCTACCGTGGATTCTCACGCTTATAAGCAAGCTTTAATCAAAGAAGGTTTTTTAAAAGTGGAAGAAAAAGCAACTGGGCTTTTTGTACCTATGGTTGAAGAAGGGATTTTTCAAGGAGATTTTTTAAAAGCTGCTTTTGAGTATTATTTTAATAAGCTTAAATTTCATCCTAATGCTCTAATCTTAGCATGCACGCATTTTCCTTTAATTGCCCATTCTTTGGAAGAGTATTTTGGCAAAAATACAAAACTTATTCATTCAGGCGAGGCTATAGCTTTGCAATTGCAACAAGAATTTAACTTAACATCAATCCAAGAAGAAGCCAACATTCAATTTTATGCTTCAAGCGATGTGGAAAAACTAAAAAAAATTGCAAATTTATGGCTTTAATTAATGAATATTTACTAAAGTATTTTTTATATTAATAATTTATTTTTATTTAAACATAGTTGCATTATAATTTTTATCATTTCTAATGAAAGGACTAACATGAAAAAAATGTTAATGTGCGCAGCTATGGCACTAAGTTTAGGAGCAGGAATTTTGGAAGCAAAACCAAAAGTTGCAATTTTAGCTACAGGTGGAACTATTGCAGGCTCGATTGATAGTTCGGTAGCTACAACAGGTTATACAGCGGGTGTTTTAGGGGTTGATGCTTTGATTAAAGCAGTGCCTCAAATTCAAGATTTAGCAGTAATTAGCGGGGATCAAATTGCAAATATTGATAGTAAAGATATGACAAATGAAATTTGGCTAAAACTTGCTAAAGAAGTCAATAGGCTTTTAAAATCTGATGTAGATGGAGTTGTGATTACTCATGGTACTGATACCATGGAAGAAACTGCATATTTCCTAAATTTAACCGTAAAAAGCGATAAACCTGTTGTTTTAGTTGGTGCAATGCGCCCATCAACTGCAATTAGTGCAGATGGTCCTAAAAATCTTTACAATGCTGTAGCGTTAGCAGCAGATCCACAAGCAAAAAATAAAGGTGTAATGGTGGCTATGAATGATAGAATTCAAAGCGCTAGAGGCGTTATGAAAACTCATAGTTTAAATGTAAATGCATTTAGTTCACCGGATATGGGTGATATGGGTTATATAGTAGATGGAAAAGCATTCTTCTACAATACTAATACAAAATTACACACTAAAAAATCTCCATTTGATGTTAGCAAGCTAAAAGAATTACCAAAAGTAGATATTCTTTATAGTTATGCAAATGATGGTAGCGGTGTTGCAGCGAAAGCTTTGTTTGAAAATGGAACTAAAGGTATAGTTGTAGCTGGAACAGGTGCTGGCAGTATTCATGATTATCAAAAAGATGTATTAAAAGAATTGCTTAAAAAAGGTCTTAATGTAGCGGTAAGCTCACGCGTAGTAGCTGGTAGAGTTGCAGTAAGTGATGCTGATGCAAAACTTGGTTTTATTGATACAGGTGATATGAGTCCTCAAAAAGCTAGAGTATTGTTAATGCTTGCTTTAACTAAAACAAGTGATCCTAAGAAAATTCAAGAATATTTCTTAAAATACTAAAATCTTTTAGCACCCAAATGCTACAATAACATTTGGGTGAGTTTTTCAATCAAAATCTTACTTAAATTAATCACAAGGATATTAAATGAGACAATATGAAAGCTATAAATGCCAAAAATGCGGCAATGAAGTAGAAGTGCAAAATGTAGGTGGTGGAAAGCTTAGTTGCTGTGGTCAAGAAATGGAGTGCATTACTAAAGATTTAACAGCCATAAATTTGATGAAAGCTTTCGCAGGTGAATCTATGGCAAGAAACAAATATGATTTATTTGCAGATATTGCTCAAGAAGAAGGTTGGCATGCTATTGCAAAGCATTTTAGAGAAGCTGCAGAAAATGAAAAATGGCATGCAAGAGCTGAATTTAAAGCATATCATGAATTAGTAGATGGTAAAGCTTTAGAAGAAACTGCTAAAAATTTAATCTGTGCAGCAGAGGGTGAAAATTACGAGCATACTACTATGTATCCAAATTTTGCAAAAATCGCAGAAGATGAGGGCAAAAGAAATATAGCAAGATTATTTACAGCTATAGGCAAAGTAGAAATTGAGCATGAAAGAGAATATCTAGCGCTTAAAAAAATGCTTGAAGAAGAAGATTTCTTTAATTCAGAAGTAGAAGAATTGTGGGTTTGTGAAGTTTGTGGGCATATACATCGTGGTAAAAAAGCACCAAATGCCTGTCCTTTATGTAAAGCTCCAAAAGAATACTTCAAACGCGAATTTTTAGGATGATTTTAAAAACCTTGATAAAAATGATAAAATATTTTATTTTTATCAAGGTTTAATATGCAAATTTTAACTCATCCTTTTGAACCTTTCTTTGATGAACACTCAAAAGTTTTAATACTAGGTTCTTTTCCATCTATTAAATCAAGAGAAGAAAATTTTTATTATCAACATAGTAAAAATCGTTTTTGGCGCATTTTTGAAATATTATTTGAGTGTGAGTTAAAAACAGTACAAGATCAAAAAGCTTTTTTAAAAGCAAATCATATAGCACTTTGGGATGTTATAGCAAGTTGTAAGATAAAAAATTCAGATGATAAAACCATTTCTTATGCTAAAGCAAATGATATAAATATTATTTTAGATAAGGCAAATATAGAAAAAATTTGTGTTTTAGGTAAAGTTGCAAGTAAATATTTTGCTAAATTTTATCCTGAGCAAGAATTTTTTGAACTTCCTTCAAGTTCTCCTGCTAATATGAATTATTCTTTAGAAAATTTAGTAGAAAAATATAGCATTATAAAGGAAAAATAATGGCTTTAGTTGGAGTAGATGAGGCTGGACGCGGGGCTTTGGCTGGAGATATGCACATAGGAGCTTGCAAGCTTTTAAAAAATATTGATGGTTTAGCTGATTCTAAAAAATTAAGTGCAAAAAAAAGAGAAGAACTATATGAACAAATTCTTTCTAGCTCAAATTTTTTAATCCTTGCTTTTTCGCCTTTGCAGATTGATACTTTAGGGCTTAGTCAGTGTTTGCAACTAGCTTTAAAAATCATAAAAAGGCATTTTAACCAAGATGAGATTTTATATGATGGAAATTTAAATTATGGAGTTTTAGGCATAAAAACCATGATTAAAGCTGATATGAAAGTACAAGAAGTTTCAGCAGCTAGTATATTAGCCAAGGTAAGTCGTGATCAAAAAATGTGTTATTTTTCTAAATTATATAATCATTATGATTTTGATAAACACAAAGGTTATGGTACAAAAGCTCATATAGAAAAGATTAAAGTATTTGGTTATTCACCTTTGCATCGCAAAAGTTTTATGTTAAAGTGTTTTGAGAAAAGCTTATTTGATTAGATTGTGTTTTGTAGTTTTAATAGTGAAAAAATATAATTAAAAACTATTTTTTTAATAATAATCTATTAAAAATTATAATATTGGTCTAAAATACTCTATGTTTTAAGAAAAATTAATTTTTTTCTATTATAGTAATATAAAAAATATTTTAAGGGGTATTATGTCTTTACTTTTAAGTGAGCTAAAGATTGGAAATTTTTATGTAAAAAATCGCATCGTAATGCCTCCTATGGATATGTATGAAACACAAGTTTTAGATGGTAAGATTAATCAATTTCACTTGATACATTATGGAGCTAGAGCTTTGGGTGGTGTTGGGCTTATCATAGTTCAAGCTTGTGCGATTAATGAAAATGCAAAAATTGCTGATAATGATATAGGCCTTTGGGGAGATTTTCAAATTCTAGGACATAAGGAGCTTGTCGATCTTTGTCATCATTTTGGTGCTAAAGTTGCTATCCAACTAAATCATAGTGGTCGTAAAAATTCATGCAAACAAGCTATATCAAAAGCCCCAAGTAATATCGCTTTTAGTGAAAAATTTTCTAAACTTCATGTTTTAAGTAAAGATGAAATTTTACAAATAGAGCAAGAATTTATCCAAAGTGCTAAAAGAGCTAAAGAAGCAGGCTATGATGCGATAGAGCTTCATAGTGCTCATGGGTATTTGCTTAGTTCATTTTTATCTCCTTTATCAAATCAAAGAGATGATGAATATGGTGGTAGTTTTGAAAATAGAGCGCGTCTTTTGTGTGATATCATTAAGCGTATAAAAAAAGAAGTTGATATTACTTTATTTGTAAGAATTTCAGCTACAGAGTGGCAAGAGGGTGGTTGGAATTTGGAAGATAGTAAAAAACTTGCCTTGATTTTAGAAAATTTAGGCGTTGATATGTTAGATATTTCAGCAGGAGGAAATATCAACAAACCTTCTTTAGTGCCAAATATAGCACCACTTTACCAAGCTCCTTATGCTAAGGCTTTAAAAGAAGTTGTTAAAATTCCTATATCTTGCGTGGGTCTTATAAATAGTTCTAGCGAAGGTGAGGCTTTGCTTTTGGGTGAGGTGTGTGATTTAGTTTGTTATGGTAGAAAATTATTAAGAAGTCCAAATTTTGCAAATGAAGCTGCAGTTGCTTTAAATGAAAGGGAAAAAATCACGCCAAACTACTCAAGAGCATATTTGTAAAATAATACAAAAAGTTTTTAGGTAAAAGCTTTTTTTATTATTTTTTACAAGGAGAAAATGTGGATAATCTTAAGTGGAATTCTTTTGATACGCGTTGGATGCTTTCTCTTTTTGGGACTGCAGTTGGTGCGGGGATTTTATTTTTACCTATTAAAGCAGGTGTTGGTGGTTTTTGGCCAGTTGTTGTAATGGCTTTGATTATTTTTCCAATGGTGTATTTAAGCCATAGAGCCTTAAGTCGTTTTGTATGTCAAGCAAATGGTAATGATAAAGATATTACTCATGCGGCTGAAGAGTATTTTGGCAGAAAAGTAAGTATTTTTATTTCTGTGCTTTATTTCTTTGCAATTTTCCCAATTTGTTTAGCATATTGTGTAGGTATAACTAATACTTTTGAGAGTTTTATTTATAATCAATTCTTACCACTTTTAGATCCAAATGGTTCTTTCGCAAACGCAATTAGTGCTATGTATCAAACAAGTGTAAATGAGCAAGGAAAAACTATAGCTAATTTACTTCCTTTTTATAGAGCGCTTTTTGCTTTTGTTTTAGTAAGTATTTTTATGCTTATTATGCTTTTTAGTGAAGAATTAATTACCAAAGTATGTGAGTGGCTTGTATATCCTTTATGTGCTATTTTATTTTTATTTTCTTTATATCTTATCCCGCAATGGTCGTTTGAAAGTTTTAGTGCTATTCCTGGAACAAAAGAATTTATTACTATAGTATGGCTAACTTTACCGGTTTTAGTGTTTTCATTTAATCACTCACCAGCGATTTCTACTTTTTCTTTAAGTGTAAAAAGACAATATCCTGAAAATTCAGTACAAAAAGCAAATCAAGTGTTATTTAGAACTTCTGTAATGTTACTTGCTTTTGTAATGTTTTTTGTGGTATCTTGTGTGCTTTCTTTAACTCCTGCAGAACTTGCTGAAGCTAGAGCACAAAACATACCTGTACTTTCTTATTTTGCTAATAAACTTGATAATCCATTTATTTCTTATGGTGGTCCACTAATCGCATTTTTAGCAATTTCTAGTTCATTCTTTGGGCATTATTTTGGTGCTAGGGAAGGTGCTTATGGTATAGTTAGAAAATGTTGTAAATTAGCAGGTAATGATAATCCGGATTTGAAAAAAATCGCAGTTTATTCAACTTTGGTAATGTATATTGTTATGTTAATTACTGCTTATGTAAATCCAAGTATTTTAGGTTTTATTGAAAGCTTAGGTGGTCCAATCATTGCCGCAATCTTATTTTTAATGCCTATGATTGCAATTTACACTGTATCTAAAATGAAAAAATTCCAAAACAAAGCTTTAGATGCATTTGTGTTTATCACAGGTATTTTGACAATCATCACTGTAATTTATACTTTTTAAGGTGCTGATGAATGAGTAGTAATTTAAGTATATTTAAAGTTGGTGTCGGTCCTTCATCTTCTCATACTTTAGGACCAATGCTAGCAGGGAATATGTTTTGTGAAAAAATCAAAGATAAAATCACACAAATTACAAAAATTCAAATCAAACTTTATGGCTCTTTATCGCTTACTGGTAAAGGCCATTTAAGTGATAAAGCTATTATATGGGGGTTGAGTGGCTTAAGAGCAAAAGAATTAAATATTGCTTTGCAAGATCGTGTGTTTAATAAAATTTTGCAAGATAAAATTTTGGTTTTAGATGCTCAAAAAGAATTAAATTTTGATTATGATAAAGATTTGATTTTTGAAAAAGACTTTTTACCTTTGCATGAAAATGGATTGAAAATAAGTGCTTATAATGAAAATGGAGAAATCATTGCTGAAGAAATTTATTATTCGGTAGGCGGTGGTTTTGTTATGAGTGAAGCTGAACTTCAAAAACACAAAGATGGAGCTTGTGAGCAAAAACATACTAAATTAGAACTTGATATTAATAATGCAAGCGATGCTTTAAGAATTTGCGAAGAAAATTCATGGGATCTAGCAAAACTCTCTTATGAATATGAGCTTCAATTTCACACTAAAGAAGAAATTAGAGCTTATTGTTTAGAAATTTGGGAAGTAATGCAAGAAGTTTATTATAATGGTATTCATCCAAGCTCAGATTTTCTTCCAGGGAATTTACATTTAAAACGCCGCGCCAAAGGACTTAATGAGCGTTTGGCTATGACAAGTGATCCTTTAGGAATTATTGATTTTATTTCTTTATATGCTATTGCTATTGCAGAGGAAAATGCAAGTGGAGCTAGAGTGGTAACTGCACCAACTAATGGTGCATGTGCTGTTGTGCCTGCTGTAATGCTTTATCTTAAAAATCATACTATTGGTTTTAACGATGAAAAAGCCATTAATTTTTTACTTACTGCTATGTTAATAGGCTCTTTTTATAAGAAAAATGCAAGTATAAGTGGTGCTGAAGCTGGCTGTCAAGCTGAAATTGGTAGTGCAAGTTCTATGGCAGCAGGAGCTATGGCTACTGTAATGGGTTTTGATGCAAAGATAGCTTGTAATGCTGCTGAAATTGCAATGGAGCATCATTTAGGTTTAACTTGTGATCCAGTAAGTGGTTTAGTGCAAATTCCTTGTATAGAAAGAAATGCCTTTGGAGCGATTAAAGCAATTTCAGCTGCTAGAATGGCAATGAGTAGAAAATCAACTCCAAAAGTAAGTCTTGATGAGGTTATAAAAACTATGTATGAAACCGGCAAAGACATGAACTCAAAATACAAAGAAACTTCTTTAGGTGGCCTAGCTACTAATCTTACAAGTGTATGTTAAAACCTTAAGTTTTAAAACTTAAGGTTTTTCCTTAAAGCTTTTAAAAGCGCATAAATGCTAAATTTTTAAAAATTTTAAGGAAAATATAAATGATAGAAATCAAAAAACCAGCAGAAATAGAAAAACTACGCAAGGCAAATGAACTTGTAGCTAGAACGCTTGACTATCTAGAGGGCATTATAGTTCCGGGTATGAGTTTAAAAGAAATTGACATTAAAGCAGAAGAATTTATACTTGATCATGGTGCAAAACCATCTTTTAAAGGCTTATATGGTTTTCCAGGCAGTATTTGTATCTCGCTTAATCAAGCTTGCATTCATGGTGTAGGGGATGAGCGTATTTTAAAAGAAGGCGATATTTTAGGGCTTGATGTGGGTACTTGTATAGATGGATATTATGGAGATGCAGCAAGGACTATACCTATAGGTCAAATTTCAGCTACTGATGAGGCTTTGATTGCTTGTGCTAAAGATGCTTTGTATTATGCTATAGATATTATCAAAGAAGGTATGCGTTTTAAAGAGCTTTCATATGAGCTTGGCGAGTTTATCACTAAAAGAGGATTTGTACCTTTGAAAGGTTATTGTGGTCATGGTATAGGTAAAAAGCCACACGGTGAGCCTGAAATTCCAAATTATTTAGAACCGGGTGCTAGTGCAAAAAGTGGACCTAAAATCAAAAATGGCATGGTATTTTGCATAGAGCCTATGGTATGTCAAAAAGATGGCACACCGGTACATTTAAAAGGTAATTGGGAAGCAGGAAGCAAAGATGGATTAAATGCTGCTCATTATGAGCATTGTGTTGCAATTATAAATGGCAAAGCAGATATTTTATCTAAGTAAGAAAGTTTAAACTTTCTTACTCAAATGTTTTTAGTTTTTCTGAAAGTTTAGAGGCATTTTCTAAAACATCTTGTGAAATTTGTGTTAGCTCGAGTGAATAGTTTTTAACACAATTTGCAAGTTCAGTCACTTTTTCTACATTTTGTTCTAACTCATTCATTTTAGCTTTTGACTCATCGCTTTTTTCTTCCATAATTTTAGTAGAATGGATACTTGTTTTTAATTTTTCTATAGAAGCACCGACTTCACCTTGTAAGATATTAGCTTTGTTAGAAGTATCACTCATGGATTGATGAATTCCATCCATCAAGCTTTTGTTGTCATTAATTTGTTGTACTATAGTTCTTACAGTAGTTTCTATAGCGACTAAAGATTTTGTAGTTTTATCAGCTAAGTTTCTAACTTCATCAGCAACAACAGCAAAGCCTCTACCATGTTCTCCTGCGCGAGCTGCTTCAATAGCTGCATTTAAAGCTAGCAAGTTAGTTTGATCGGCTATATCTTTAATGGCTGCTGTAACTTCTACAATACTATCAGCACTTTGTACCAGTATATCCATAGCACTTAAAACACTTTGTTCTTTTTCTCCACTTAGTAATATAAGCTCTACTAGCTCTTTAAGCGTTTTTTCAACTTCTCCCATAACTTCTTGCATATCATGCATATCTTTTATAGTATTTTTAGCTAGATTTTGAGTTAAGTCTATATGACTTTCTAAAACAGAACTTATTTCATGGACATTAGAAATTTGCTCATGTTGTAAAAGTGAACTTTGCTGTAAAATTTCAGCATTTTGGGAAAGTTTTTGTGAGCTTTTGTGACTTGAATTTGCAGTTTGTATGGCTTCTAAAACTGAATTTTGCACTATCTGTATGAAAGAATTAATATAGCGAGCACTTGTAGCTAATTCGCTTTTTTTATCAATGTCTAATCTTGCACTTAAATTCGCATGTTCTCCTGCTAGATTTGCACTTAGTTTTTCAAGTAAAGATATAGGTATGATTACTTTTTTTAATGTTAAAAGTATGAAAAAAATCAATACAACTAAGGTAAATAGGAAAATTCCTATAGCTGTATAAAGATTATATTTATTTTGTAGATTGATATTTTTAGCAATTAAATTTTGGTGTGCTAAAATTTGTTTTTGCAGTTCTTGATCAAGAAAACTTTGAGAATTATCTTTTAATATTTTAATTTGACTTAATATCATCTTACAATGTGTATTAAAAAGCTCAAATAACTCTTGTGGTAATTGAGAATCTTTTGCGTTTAAATTTGTGACAAGATTTTGTAATCTATTTTGTGCTAAAGGTTCTAATATATCCATAGTTCCTATAATGCTTAAAATATTTCCTATATATTCTATTTGTTTAGCCTCTTGAGTAGTGAGTGCTAATTGATTTGTTTGTTTGATGATTTCTTGTTGAATTTCATAAAGATAAAGCTTTGAATTTATAGCAATAGAATTGGCTGATTTAAAATGTTGTAGTTGTGTATTTTTTTTCTGAAAAATTGCTTCTAGCTTTTTAGTATCTATTTCATTGGCTTTTAAAATAGCTAAAGTATTTTCAAAATCTCTTACTAGTTTGACGCTAATGTCATAGTTTTGTAGATTTAGTTTATTTTTAAAAATTTCATCTATTTTAGTATCTAGAATTTCTAATTTTTGAAAAGAATCCATAATAAGTGAATTTCTTTTGGTGGTATTGTAAGTATTAAAAATAAATAAAGTCAAAGTTAAAAGCAATACCAAAACCACTATGGATAAAGTGATGAATTGTTTTAAAAAAGAGAAAGTTTTTTTATTTGAGTGGATCATGGTATTCTCCTGTTAAAGAATTTAAAAATGCAACTATATCATCAACTACATCTTGCTCTAAAAATTTACCAAGCTGATAATACGCCATAAATTGTACGCAAGCATCAAGTGTTGGCATAGAACCATCATGAAAATAAGGAGCAGTTTTGGCTATGTTTCTAAGACTTGGCACTTTTACTACAAATTGATCGTGAGGATCTTGAGTGATCTCATAGCGTCCTTTCCAATTTGTTCCATTATCATAAGGAACAAATACTCCCATTTTTTGATACATATTTCCACCTATATTTTGTCCTTGATGGCATGCTATACAACCATTTGATAAAAAGGCATTATAGCCTCTTTTTGCTTGTTCGCTTATAGCGTTTTTATCTCCCTTTAAGTAGCGGTCAAATGGGGAATTTGGCGTAAGTAAGGTTTTTTGAAATTCAGCTAAAGCATCTGCTATATTATCAAAGGTAACTTCTCCGTAAAGTCTTTTAAATTCTTTTTCATAAATTGCGTTAGTTTTTACTATTTGCACCACTTCATCTGCATCTTTTAACCCCATTTCTTTAGGGTTTAACAAAGGATGTTTGGCTTGTTCTTGTAAATCTTTTGCATTGCCTCTCCAAAATTGTGCTAGGCTAAAAACGGCATTAAAATTTGTAGGAGTATGGAATGGCTCATCTATTATGCCATTAATACCTGTTGAAAAAGTTTTATTATCTACTCCAAAATTTGCAATATCATGACAACTATTGCAAGATACTTTTTTATCTTTTGATAAACTTGTATCCATATAGAGTTTTTTTCCTAAAATAGCTTTTTCTTTATTATAAGGAATGCTTTCTGGTATAGGTGTAATCATTTCAAATGCTAAAAGTGGCAACAAAGAAAGTATTAAAACAATAAAAATTTTCATAATCATTTTCCTTTAATTTTATAAATTTTTAATTAATAATTTTTTTTAATTATAACATTAAAATCTTAACCTCTTATAAGTAAATATGGTAGTTATCAGTGTTATCAGGGATAAAAACAAAATATAAATAAAAATTCCATACACGAAAGGATTTTCAGGTTTTATAGCCAAAGAATGTAATGCAAATACAAGTTGAGGAGTGAAACCACCCGCTATTGCATAAGCTATATTATAAGAAAAAGAAATTCCACTAAAACGAATACTTGGCTTAAAAATTTTACACATTAAAATAGGTGCTAAAGCATTAATACCACCAAAAAAACACGCTATAAAATAAAAATATATACTCAAATGCAAAATTTGAGCATAGAAAAAATAAAAATAAAAAAAGCACGATAAACTAAATCCTATGGTAAAAATTAAAGCGGTAGCTAAAAAACCAAATTTATCAACCCAAATTCCAGCAAGTAAAGTTCCACAAGATAAAATTACTATTGCAAACATTTGGATTAAAATCGCATCTGTTTTATCAAGAATCAAAACTTCTGATATAAAATTAGGCATAAGTAAAATAAGTATTATCACGCAAGCTGTGAGCATCCAAGTTAAAAGCATAGAAGCAATGATGTCTAAATAAATATTTTTTTCTTTAAAAAGTGTTTTTAAAGGAAATTTTTCTAAATCATTTTCTTGTCGCATTTTTTGAAAAACAGGTGTTTCTTCTAAAAATTTTCTAAGATATATAGAAATGATACCAAAAAATCCACCTATAGCAAATGGAATACGCCAAGCATATTCATAAATTGCTTCTTGATCAAAGTAATGATTAATCGCTAAGGCAACAATACAACCTAAAAGAATTCCAAAAGCCATAGAAGCATTAATAGCGCTAATATAAAAACTATCTCTTCCATCGGGTGCATGTTCTTTTACAAATACCCAAGCACCAGGGAGTTCTCCGCCTATAGCTATACCTTGAGCTATTCTAACAAGTAGTAAAAAAATAGGAGCAAAATATCCTATAGTTTCAAAAGTAGGTATAAAAGCTAGAGAGAAAGTTGGAAGCACCATGAGTAATATACTAAGCATAAACATCTTTTTGCGACCCATTTTATCTCCAAAATGTGCCATAATTATACCACCGATTGGTCTAGCTAAATATCCTGCCGCGAAAGCCCCATAAGTGTTTAAAAGTTTCCAAAAATCACTTAAATCACTAGGAAAAAAATTTCTTGAAATATAATTAGCAAAAAATACAAAAATAACAAAATCATAAAATTCTAAAGCTCCACCCAAAGAAGATAAGGAAAGAGTTTTAAAATCACCTCTTTTTAAAGTTTTTGACATCTATAAATACTTTCTTTTTGTAGTAATTTTGTAATTATAGTAAAAATATTATAGTTTGTAAAAAAATATTAAAAATTTAAAAAGAAAAATTGTGATAAAATAATAGCTTTGTATTTTATAGAAAGGAGAGAAATATTGGCAAAAGATGATATTATCGAAATTGATGGTAATGTAATCGAAGCTTTACCTAATGCGACTTTTAAAGTTGAATTAGATAATAAACATGTGATACTTTGTCATATTGCAGGTAAAATGCGTATGCATTATATTAGAATTATGCCTGGCGATAGAGTTAAAGTAGAGCTAACGCCTTATAGTCTTGATAAGGGTCGTATTACATTTAGATACAAATAAGTCTAAGTTGTTTAAAAGCAAAAGTAAAGTATAATTAGCACTTTTGCAGAAATTGCAATAAAACTGTATGAAGAAGTATTTTCAAAATCACCACTTATTTTGAAAATAGTTGGTTGCTCTAAAAACCTGGTGCAGTTGTAAAAAAGTGGAATTTACAATAACAGGAGTAAAGCATGAAAGTTAGACCATCTGTTAAAAAGATGTGTGACAAATGCAAAGTAGTTCGTCGTAAAGGCGTAGTTCGCATTATTTGCGAAAATCCAAAACACAAACAAAGACAAGGATAATTTATGGCTCGTATTGCAGGTGTAGATTTACCAAAGAAAAAAAGAATTGAATATGGTTTGACTTATATTTATGGTATAGGTTTGCATACTTCAAGAAAAATCTTAGATAAAACCGGAATTTCTTATGATAAAAGAGTTCATGAGTTAAGTGAGGACGAAGCAGCGGCTATCCGTAAAGAAATTCAAGAAAACTATATGGTTGAGGGTGATCTTAGAAAACAAGTTGCTATGGATATCAAAGCATTAATGGATCTAGGAAGCTTTAGAGGCTTAAGACATAGAAAAGGCTTACCGGTTCGTGGTCAAAAAACAAAAACAAATGCCAGAACTAGAAAAGGTAAGAGAAAAACCGTTGGTGCAAAATCATAAGGATAGAAAATGGCAAAAAGAAAAGTTGTTAAGAAAAAAATAGTTAAAAAAAATATAGCTAAAGGTATAGTTTATATCAGTGCAACATTTAATAATACTATGGTTACTGTAACTGATGAAATGGGAAATGCTATTGCATGGAGTAGTGCAGGTGGTTTAGGATTTAAAGGTTCTAAAAAATCAACTCCTTATGCGGCACAACAAGCAGTAGAAGATGCTTTAAATAAAGCAAAAGAACATGGTATTAAAGAAGTAGGCATTAAAGTACAAGGGCCAGGAAGTGGTCGTGAAACAGCAGTTAAAAGTGTAGGTGCTATGGAAGGTATCAAAGTAACTTTCTTAAAAGATATTACCCCATTAGCTCATAATGGTTGTAGACCACCAAAACGTCGTCGTGTCTAAGAATAAGATATAAGATTTAGGAGAATTATAATGGCAAGATATAGAGGACCAGTAGAAAAATTAGAAAGACGACTTGGCGTAAGCTTGGCAATGAAAGGCGAAAGAAGATTAGCAGGTAAAAGTGCTTTAGATAAACGCCCTTACGCACCAGGTCAGCATGGACAAAGAAAAGCTAAAATTAGTGAATATGGACTTCAATTAAGAGAAAAACAAAAAGCTAAATTTATGTATGGTGTTAGTGAAAAACAATTTAGAAGATTATTTAGTGAAGCTGCTAGAAAAGATGGCAATACCGGTGCGCTTTTAATCCAGCTTTTAGAACAAAGACTTGATAATGTTGTTTATAGAATGGGTTTTGCTACAACACGCCGTTTTGCTAGACAACTTGTAACTCATGGACACATTTTAGTAAATGGTAAAAGAGTAGATATTCCTAGTTATAGAGTAGAGGCAGGTCAAAAAGTTGAAGTGATTGAAAAAAGCAAAAACAATCCTCAAATTTCAAGAGCGATCGAACTTACTGCTCAAACTGGTATAGTTGCTTGGGTTGATGTAGAAAAAGAGAAAAGATTTGGAATTTTTACAAGAAAACCTGAAAGAGAAGAAGTTATCATTCCAGTTGAGGAAAGATATATCGTTGAGTTGTACTCTAAATAATAAAGGTTTTTGATATGAGACATATTACAACTTCTGCTTATACACCAACAGAGTTTAGTATTGAAAATATCAGTGATACAGTAGCAAAAGTAAGTGCATGGCCTTTTGAAATTGGTTATGCTATTACTTTGGCGCATCCTTTGCGTCGTTTGCTTTATTCAAGCACAGTAGGTTTTGCCCCAACAGGAGTTAAAATCAAAGGCGTAGCACATGAATTTGATAGTATGCGTGGTATGCTTGAAGATGTAGCATTGTTTATTATCAATCTAAAAAAATTAAGATTTAAACTAAAAACAGATTCTGAAAAAGAAATCGTAACTTTTAGTTTTAAAGGACCAAAAGAAATTTGCGGAAAAGACTTAGACAATGAAGTTGTTGAAGTTGTGAATGCAGATAGCTATCTTGCAACGATTAATGAAGATGCAGATTTAGAATTTACTTTAATCATTGAAAAAGGTATAGGTTATGTGCCTTCTGAAGAAATTCAAAATTTCTTAGATCCTGAATTTATAGCACTTGATGCGTTCTTTACTCCGGTAAAACATGCGGTTTATGATATAGAAAAAGTGCTTTTTGAAGATAATCCAGATTATGAAAAAGTTGTTTTTACAATCACAACTGATGGTCAAATTTCACCAAGTGACGCTTTTAAAAATGCTTTAGAAGCAATGTATAAACAATTATCAGTGTTTGATAAAATCACTAATGCACAAAGCGTTGTAAGAAGTCAAACACCAAATAATGAAGTAGAACATGTAAAATTACTTCAAAATATAACTGAGTTAAATTTAAGTGCAAGAAGTTTTAACTGTTTAGAAAAAGCAAATGTAGTTTATATTGGTGAACTTGCCTTAATGAGTGTTAGCGAACTTGCAGATTTAAAAAATCTTGGTAAAAAATCTTTAGATGAGATTAAAAGTGTAATGGAATCTATAGGTTTCCCTATAGGAAATTCAAAACTCAGTGATAGTGCAAAAGAAACGCTAAAGAAAAAAATTACAGAATTAAAAGCACAAAATGAAGGATAATCAATGAGACATAGACATGGATATAGAAAGTTAGGTCGCACTTCTACTCATCGTGCAGCCTTATTAAAAAACCTTACCATTGCTATTATTAAAGCAGGTAAAATAGAAACAACATTACCTAAAGCAAAAGAATTAAGAGGTTATGTTGAAAGATTGATCACTCGTGCAAGAAAAGGTGATTTCAATGCTCACAGAGCAGTTTTTGCTAGCTTACAAGATAAAGAAGCCACAAATAAACTTGTAACAGAAATTGCACCTAAATTCGCAGATAGAAATGGTGGTTATACAAGAATTATCAAAACAAGAATCCGCCGTGGCGATGCTGCAGAAATGGCTTTCATCGAATTCGTAGCTTAATTTTTAGCCTTTTTAAAGGCTAAAAACTTCTTATTTTTATTTATTTACTTACTATTTTTTGTATTTTTATCCATTTTTTGCTACTATTAATCTTTTTAACTACAAAAAAGGAAAAAAATGCAAGAAAATTCAAGATTACGCATAGCTATACAAAAATCAGGTCGTTTGAGTAAAGATTCTATTGCCTTGCTTGAGTCCATAGGCGTAAAACTTCGCATACATGATCAAAGTTTAATTGCTTTTTCTACAAATTTACCTATTGATTTACTTAGAGTAAGAGATGATGATATACCAGGGTTAATTTTTGATGGAGTAGTAGATCTTGGCATAGTTGGGGAAAATGTTTTAGAAGAAAATGAGTTAGAAAGAAAATCAAAAAACGAAAATGCAGATTTTATAATGCTTAAAAAGCTTGATTTTGGTGGGTGTCGCTTGTCTTTAGCATTACCAGAAAATAGTGAGTATAAAGGTATAGAAAGTTTTAAAAATTTACGCATAGCAACTTCTTATCCACAGCTTTTAAAGCGTTTTATGGAAGAAAATAACATCCCTTATAAAACTTGTATGCTAACAGGCTCAGTTGAAGTAGCACCAAGTGCAAATTTAGCTGATGGAATTTGTGATTTAGTTTCAAGTGGAGCTACTTTAAAAGCAAACGGACTTAAAGAAGTTATGGTGATTTATAAGTCAAAAGCTTGCATTATCCAAAGAAAAGAAAGTTTAGCTTCACACAAACAAGAATTAATCGATAAATTACTCATTAGAATTCATGGAGTTATGCAAGCAAGAGAGTCAAAATACATCATGTTGCATGCTCCTATTGAAAAGCTAGAAAAAATCACAGCCTTGTTACCAGGTGTTGAAAAACCTACGATTTTACCTTTAGAAAATGATAAAGCTAGAGTGGCACTACATATGGTAAGTCAAGAAAATTTATTTTGGGAAACTATGGAAGCTTTAAAAAAAGAAGGCGCAAGTGCGATTTTAGTTTTACCTATTGAAAAAATGCTCTCTTAAAGGATAAAAATGCAAATACTTGATTTTGAAAAACTAAACCAAAACGAACAAGAATTAGCACTCAAGCGTCCTGCTATGAGTGCTAATGCACAGGTTAAAACCATAGTAGAACAAATCATTGAAGATGTTAAAACAAATGGCGATGAAGCTTTAAAGCAAATGGCTGTAAAATTTGATAAAGTAGAGTTAAATTCCATCAAACTAAGCGATGAAGAGCTTAGTAATTTAGCAGAGCAAATTGATGATGAGTTAAAACAAGCTATCAAAATAGCTTATGAAAATATCTATAAATTCCACAAAGCTCAAGAAAGTCAAACCATAGAGGTTCAAACCTTTGAAGGGGTAACTTGCAAGGTGCTAACAAGAGCCATTGAAAAAGTAGGGCTTTATATACCAGGAGGTTTAGCGCCACTTTTTTCAACCGCACTTATGCTAGCTATCCCTGCTAAAATTGCAAAATGTAAATTCATAGCCTTAGCTTCCCCAGCGCCATTACATCCTGCCATTGCTTTTGTGGCAAAACTTTGTGAAGTTGATGCAGTGTATCAAATAGGTGGAGCAGGAGCTATAGCAGCGCTTGCTTATGGAACGCAAAGTGTGCAAAAAGTAGATAAAATTTTTGGTCCAGGAAATGCCTTTGTAACTGAAGCCAAAAAGCAAGTTAATAATCATGGAGTAGCTATTGATATGCAAGCAGGGCCTTCTGAAGTGTTAGTTTTAGCAGATGAGTTTGCTAATGCTAAATTTATAGCTTCAGATTTACTCTCGCAAGCTGAACATGGAGCAGATTCTCAAGCAATTTTAGTTTGCACAAGTGAAAAATTAGCCAAAGAAGTAGATAGTGAAGTTGCTTTACAGCTTGAAAAACTCTCGCGTAAAGAGATTGCTTCAAAATCTTTAGCACACTCTAAAATCATTCTTGCAAAAGATATAAAACATGCCATAAGTATTTCAAATGACTATGCACCCGAGCATTTGATCATTCATACACAAAATCCATCTAGCTTACTTGATGATATTATGCATGCAGGTTCAATATTTTTAGGTGAGTATTCTCCAGAATCTATGGGAGATTATGCAAGTGGGACAAATCATGTATTGCCAACTTATGGTTTTACCAAGTCTTATTCTTCACTAGGGCTTGCTGATTTTATGAAAAGAATGACTGTACAAGAACTTAGCAAAGAAGGCTTTAAAAAGCTTGGTCCTGTGGTGGAAATTTTAGCAGCAGCTGAAGGGCTTGATGGGCATAAAAATGCCGTGAGTTTAAGATTAGAAAGTCTAAAATGAGTGCAAAAATTTTATTTATCGATAGAGATGGTACACTCATTGATGAGCCAAAAGATGATTTTCAAATCGATTCTTTAGAAAAACTTGAGTTTGAAAAAGGTGCTATCAATGCGCTTTTAAAGTTAAAAAATTTTGGTTTTAAATTTGTTATGGTAAGTAATCAAGATGGTCTAGGCACAAATTCTTTTCCTAGGGAAAATTTTGACAAGGCTCATGAAAAAATGCTAAGTGTTTTTCAAAGTTGTGGCATAGAATTTGAAGATATTTTTATATGTCCGCATTTTGAGCATGAAAATTGCGCCTGCAGGAAGCCAAAAACTGCCATGCTTGAAAACTATATCAAAAATAAACTTTATGATAAAACCAAAAGTTTTGTTATAGGCGATAGAGACAGCGATATGCTTTTGGCGCAAAATCTTGGAATTCAAGGTTTAAAATATGACAAAAACGACTTTAATTGGGAGCAAATCGCTGATTTTATTTTGCAAAATTACCGCAGTGCCTGTATAGAGCGTAATACCAAAGAAACCCAAATTCAAGTTAAAATGGCTTTTAATGAAAAAGCAAAAGCTAATATAAAAACAAATATCGCATTTTTTGATCATATGTTAGAGCAAATTGCTACGCATGCAAATATATCTTTAGAGATAAAATGCAAAGGAGATTTAGAAGTTGATGAACATCATAGCGTAGAAGATGTCGCACTTGCTTTGGGCGAGGCTATTAAAAATGCACTAGATCAAAAAATAGGTATTGCAAGATATGGCTTTGTTTTACCTATGGATGAGTGCTTGGCAAGTTGCGCGATTGACTTTTGTAATAGACCGCATTTAGTTTATAAGGCTAAATTTAAAAAAGAAAAGCTTGGAGAATTAAGCACAGAAATGATAGAGCATTTTTTCTACTCACTAAGCTATGCTATGGGTGCGAGTTTGCATTTAAAAGTTAAAGGCAAAAACGATCATCACAAAGCCGAAGGACTTTTTAAAGCCTTTGCGAGAGCTTTAAAAATGGCTATAAAAATAGAAAATGAAAACCTAGCAAGCTCTAAAGGAGTGATATGAAAAATGAACTTAGTTTTGAAAAATTTATAAATAGTTTGCAAGCCACAAATAGACATTTAGATTTTTATGTAGATTGGGAAAAATGCTTAAGAAATAAAAATAAAATTAGCATCTATCTTAATCATTTAAATTTTCTACTAGGAAAAAGCGAAAATGAATTAAGGCAATCTATAGAAGAACTTTTTGAAGAATATCCAAAAGCTTTTAATGTTTTAAATGTATTAATTGCGGTTAGAGATAAAGATAAAAAGGACATTGTTATAAATCAATTTTCAAATTTTGTATCTTTGGAAGGGTATTTTAAAAATTCAGATAGTGTTTATAATTTTATTTGCGAAACAGGCTTGTTAGAAATTTTTTCTACTCATGAGATTAAAAATTTAAATGATTATGTATTCGGAATAGAAGTGGGGCTTGATACTAATGCGAGAAAAAATCGCAGTGGTAAAATAATGGAAATGCAATTAAAAGAAATTTTTACTCCACATTGTTTAAAATTTGAAGAGCAGGTAAATATTAAAAAATTTCCCGAACTTCATAAAGTTTTTGGTGAAGATATAAAAAAATTTGATTTTGCAATTTTTGCTTCTAAAAAAACTTATTTTATAGAATGTAATTTTTATGCAGGTGCGGGAAGCAAATTAAATGAAGTTGCTAGAGCTTATCAAGAACTAGCTCTTAAATTTGATCAGTTTTCTCAATATGAATTTATATGGATAACAGATGGTCAAGGTTGGTTAAAAGCTAAAAATAAACTTGAAGAAGCTTATAAAAAAGTAGAAATTTATAATCTTTCTAATATTAATGATTTTATCTTAAAGGTAAAAAATGTCTAAGTCTATTTTTACAAGCAAAGATAAACTCTTTCAGCTTTATCAAGATGATTGTAATAAATTATTACCTCAATTTGAAAATCAAATTGATCTAATTTTTGCAGATCCCCCTTATTTTTTATCTAATGATGGTTTGAGTATCCAAAGTGGTAAAATAGTAAGTGTAAATAAGGGGCAATGGGATAAAGGTGATGATATTGAAAAAATAGATGAGTTTAACTTAAAATGGCTTTCAAATGCAAAAATAGCACTTAAAGATACTGGAAGTATTTTAATAAGCGGAACTTATCATAATATTTTCTCTCTTGGCAGAATTTTACAAAAACTTGATTTTAAAATTTTAAATATTATTACTTGGCAAAAAACTAATCCACCGCCTAATTTTTCTTGTAGATATTTAACTCATTCTACAGAACAGATTATATGGGCTAGAAAAAGTCTTAAACATAAACATATATTTAATTATGAGTTGATGAAAAAATTAAATGATAATAAGCAAATGCGAGATGTGTGGCAATTTAGTGCTATAGCTCCGTGGGAAAAAAATAATGGCAAACATCCCACCCAAAAGCCACTATCCTTACTTGTTAGATTAATTTTAATGGCAAGTAATGAGAATTCGTTAATTTGCGATCCATTTAGTGGAAGTTCGACTACAGGGATTGCAGCTAATTTATTAAATAGAAAATTTATAGGTTTTGAAAAAGAAGATGAATTTATTAAAATTTCTGTAAATCGTAAAATAGAGTTAGAGAAAAATTTTCAAATGATTAAAAACAAGATTAACGATTTGAAAGTTTTAACAAAAGCAAATTTATTTCAAGAGAGAATGATATGAAACTAGCTATTATAGATACAGGTTGTGCGAATTTAGCTTCACTTGCTTTTGCACTCGAGCGTTTAGGACAAAAAAGTATTATCACGCATGATTTAAAAGAACTCTCACAAGCAGATAAGCTTTTACTTCCTGGGGTTGGCACAGCAGCTAAAGCAATGGCTAATCTACAAGCACTTAATTTAGAAAATTTTATCCAAACTACCACAAAACCACTTTTAGGCATTTGTCTTGGTATGCAAATTTTGGGTAAATTTTCAGAAGAATTACACCAAAAAACACTTGGTATTATGCCTTTTGAAACACAAAAATTCCAAGAAAAAGCAAATTTTACTTTCCCGCATATGGGGTGGAATCAAGTCTTTAGCTCTCATGAGCTTTTTAAAGATTTAGATGGAGCTTATTTTTATTTTGTGCATAGTTATTGTGTGGGGCTAAATGAATACACCATCGCAGAGTGTGAGTATTCTACCAAATTTAGTGCAAGTTTAAATAAAGACAATTTTTATGGTGTGCAGTTTCACCCTGAAAGAAGCGGCGAAGCGGGCGAAGTATTATTAAAAAATTTCATAAATATGTAGGTAAAAATGCAAACTCAAATCATTCCGGCATTAGACTTAATAGATGGCAAAGTAGTAAGGCTTTATAAAGGAGATTATGCTAAAAAGCAAGAATACAGCTTTGATCCTTTAGCTAAATTTCAAGAGTATGAGGCTCAAGGTGTTGTTTGGCTTCATTTGGTAGATTTAAGTGGTGCAAAAGATCCTAGTAAAAGACAACTAAAACTCATAGAAAACCTAGCTTCAAAAATTAGAGTAAATCTTCAAGTAGGTGGAGGAATTCGCACTAAAGATGAGGTTAAAGCTTTGTTTGATAGCGGTGTTAAACGCGTAGTTATAGGCTCTTTAGCGGTTAAAAATAAGCCCCTTGCACAAGAGCTTTTAAATGAATTTGGCGTAGAAAATATAGTCTTAGCACTTGATAGTATTTGCGTTAAAGATGAGTTTTTTGTGGCTGTTGATGCATGGAGTAAAACAAGCGATGAGAGTTTGTTTGGGCTTTTAAATTTTTATAAAGATGTAAAACATATCTTATGCACAGATATTTCTAAAGATGGCACGATGAGTGGAGCAAACATCACTTTATACAAAGCTTTGCATGAGAAATTCCCACATTTGCAAACCCAAGCAAGTGGAGGCGTGGCGAGCTTAGAAGATTTTAAAAAGCTAAATGGCATAGTAAGTGGTATCATCGTAGGCAAAGCCTTGCTTGATAAAGAATTTAGCATAAAGGAGGCTCAAGAATGCTTACAAAACGCATAATTGCATGTTTAGATGTAAAAGATGGTAGAGTAGTTAAAGGGGTGCAGTTTAAAAATCATGAAGATATGGGAGATGTTATAGAACTTGCTAAATTTTACTCACAAAATGGCATTGATGAGCTTGTGTTTTATGATATTACAGCTTCAGCCAAGAATGAGCGTATCAATAGAGCTTGGGTAAGCAAAGTAGCACAAAATATCTCTATACCATTTTGCGTTGCAGGAGGCATAAAAAGCGAAGATGACGCAAAAGAACTTTTAGCAAATGGTGCTGATAAAATTTCTATTAATTCCCCTGCTTTAAATGATCCTGATTTGATCTCACGCCTTGCAAAAAGCTTTGGAGTGCAATGCGTAGTCGTAGGCATAGATACTTTTAAAGATGAAAACAACGAGCTTTTAGTATATAAATATACTGGAGATGAGAGCAAATCTCATCATAGTGGTAAAAAAACACTAGAGTGGGTAAAGCAAGTATGCGAGCTAGGGGCTGGCGAAATCGTGCTAAATATGATGAATCAAGATGGCATGAGAAAGGGATATGATCTCGATCAACTTACCAAGGTTAGACAAATTTGTCCTGTGCCTTTAGTGGCAAGCGGTGGCGCAGGAACTAAAGAGCATTTTTTGGACGCTTTTAAACTTGGTGTTGATGGAGCTTTAGCAGCTTCAGTGTTTCATAAAAAACTTATAGATATTAAAGAATTAAAACTATTTTTAAAAGATCAAGGTATACAAATTCGTATTTAAAAGGAAAAACTATGGGTATAAATGAAGAAGAATTTATAAAAAGCATAAATTGGCAAAAGGTAAATAACCTTATCCCTGTGATAATCCAAGATTATCATTCTTGTGAAGTTTTAATGCAAGGTTTTATGAATGAACAAGCTCTAAGAGAGAGTTTTAAGCACCAAAAGGTTGTATTTTACTCACGCACTAAAGAGCGTTTGTGGATGAAAGGTGAGCAAAGTGGGAATTTCTTGCATATCATAGATATGGGACTTGATTGTGATAGAGATTGTATTTTAATCCTTGTAAAAGCTCAAGGCGCTACTTGTCATACAGGCGATACTTCTTGTTTTGAAACGCTTTCTAAAAAAGCTGATTTTGTATTTTTATCGCGTCTTGAAAGACTTATCAACTCACGCAAAAACACTTGTGCAAGCTCTTCTTACACGGCTGAACTTTTTTCAAAAGGCACTAAACGCATAGCACAAAAAGTAGGTGAAGAAGGCGTTGAAACCGCTTTGGCTGCTACTATTAAAGATAAAGATGAGTTGATAAATGAAGCTGCTGATTTACTTTATCATTTAGAAGTGTTATTAGCTGATGCGGATTTGAGTTTAAATGATGTGATTGCTAAATTAAAAGAAAGAAATAAAAGTTAAGCGTGATTTCTCACGCTTAATTAAGCAATATTTTTGAAAAGATTCACTAGCTATATCGAGTAATTTTAAAAAAACTTTACACATTAAAATCTAATTTTTGATTTATTTTCTACTTTTTAATTTCATTTTATTTGTATTTTTGGAACACTTATTGCTTTGTCTTGGCTAAGCAATAGTAGATTGTGAAGTAATCACAAAGCAATATTTTTTAAAGGATTTAATTATGATGAGATCTCTTTGGGCTGGGGTTTCAGGACTCCAAGCACACCAATACGCAATGGATGTAGAAGGTAATAACATAGCCAATGTTAATACATTTGGTTTTAAATATTCTCGTGCGGATTTCTCAACGCTTATGAGTCAAACTTCTAAGATAGCTACAGCTCCAGATGGCAACCTAGGTGGTAAAAACCCTATGCAAGTTGGACTTGGTGCAGGTGTAAATTCTACTACTAGAATTCACTCTCAAGGTAATATCCAAACTACAGACAAAAACACCGATATGGCTATCAATGGTGATGGATTTTTCATCGTTTCAAATGATGGTGGCACTACGCAGTTTTTTACCCGTGCAGGGGACTTTAAAACAGACGCAGTAGGAAATTTCGTAGATAATAACGGCTACACGGTTCAAGGTTGGAATTATAATCAAGAAACAGGGCAAATTGACTCTTCAACTTCAGTGCAAGACATAGTTATCCCACCTGGTATGAGTATGCCTGCTAGAGCAAGTACTTCAGTAAGCCTTACAGCAAATTTAGATAGTGGTAATACTTTAGGTATGAATGCTTCTGCTAAGCGTCCTATCTATGCTCTTGATTCTACTCATGGTAGAAGAGAAGATACAGGAACGGCTGTAGATGAAAATGACACAGGCCATACTGAGTTTTATACTACTTCAAAAAGTGGAGCCCAAGTAACCGAAAAAGGTGTGGATATGGGCGTAGTATTTAATGCTCAAGGTGAAGGCTTAAACCTAAGAGATGGTCAAGGCATATGGGTTAGTTATGCTGATGCTAAGTGGCAAAGTACAGCATTTACCAATCCAGACCTACCTACAACCCAGGCAGATATTCAGCAAAATACTAATTATACGTTTTGGGGTTATACTAAAGCTGATGGTACACAAACACCTGCTACTTTAGATATCACTATTAATGGAACTAGAATCCAAGCTACAGGTGTAGGTAGAGATACTTTTATCAATGCTATTAATGCTAAGACACCAGAAACAGGTGTAGTAGCTTCTATAGTAGATGGTAGATTAACATTTACAAATGATAATAGTACAGGAACTACATCAAAAACAAAAAATATCAATATAACAATTGGAGAAAATAACACTGCTGGTGAAAATGTGAATTCTGGTACAGATTTAGCCAATATAGCCGCTCCGAGACCTGGAAATAACATTCTTGGTGGACAAAATGGACCTATAAGTGTTGTGACGGCTCATGAGTATATTTATAGTGCAAGCAATGTAGATATAGGAGCTAACCCAGACCCTAATGATGATGCCACATGGCCTGATATGGTAGGAAGAAGAACTTTCCATACTACAGAAGATTTAAGAGAGCTTTTACAAAGAGATGCTAGATGGGCTGTAGACTATGATGGAAATGGGCAAAGAGAAGAAGGTGATGCTAATGCTGGTGTAAAAGTAGTAGTAGAAAGTGATGGTAGATTTAAAATCACAAATCCTGCTCAAGATGGTGCAAAAGATATGACTTTTAAAGTTACTGGTTATTCTAATGAGGCAAACAAAATCGCTACAAATGATAAATTCACAGCTATGTTTAGTGCCTTAGATGGAAATTTCAACGCAGGTAATAATGAAAAATATTCTCAAGACATGTACTTGTCAGCTCATACTGCTAGTATAGAAATCTTTGACTCATTAGGAACTAGACATGAGCTAACCGTGCAATTTACCAAACAAACTAAAACAGCAGATGGTGGGGCTGAGTGGTCTATTATCATCTCAGTGCCTGAACCTGCAGAGATTAATTTTAGTGGTGATGGAGCTCCGGGAAATATAGTAGTAGGAAATTTAAGATTTGGTAATGATGGCTCACTACAAAGCTATACACCAAATGTATTAAATTTTACCGGAAACAACGGCTCAAAACCTGATCAAGTAATCAAACTTGACTTTGGAACAACAGGTGGTTTTGATGGTTTAACAAGCTATGATAAAGACTCATCTACTACTAAACAAGAAACAGATGGTTACACAGGGGGTAATCTAAAGCCAGATGCATTAAGAACTGATGAGAATGGTTATATCTATGGAGAATTTACAAATGGTAAAACTCTAGCTCTAGCTAAGGTTGCTCTAGCTACTTTCCCAAATAATATGGGTCTTGAAGAAATGGGTAATAACCTTTATAAAGCGACAGCAAACTCAGGAACAGCTACCATAGGTCATGCAGGCGAAGGCGGTAGAGGGGGCTTAAAAGGTTCAGCCATAGAAATGTCGAATGTGGATTTAAGTCGTGCATTAACAGAGCTTATCGTAATCCAAAGGGGTTATCAAGCAAACTCAAAAACGATTACCACAAGTGATCAGCTTTTAAATACTTTGCTTCAATTAAAACAATAATCTTAACCCAAGGTTTTAAAAACCTTGGGATCAAGCTTTACAAGGTTATCGAGGTAGCCTTGTAATACTTGATAGCCTTGAAGCCTTCAATCTATTGCTAACTCACTTCTTTCTTGCCTTAAGGAGTGAGTAGCATGATTTGCATATCGACAAGTTAAAATAAAAATTTATAAACTTGGATTTTTAAAATTTATCATTAATGGTTCTAGCCATTTGGTAGTTTCAAATACTTCTAGCTTATTGTTTTTAAATTCTAAGAGTTTTTTATAATTTTGAGTATTGTCAAAAATAGTAATGTGGTTACAGAATTTAGCAACGGTGTTAAAATTTTGTAAAGACTCGTAGTATCTTTTTTCTATAAGTTCTTCTTTTATATCATGCCCGCCTTTAGCTACGCGAATTTTAACTCTTTGTTTTGCTGTGTTTGGAGAGTCTAGTCCGATGTAGTAAAGATTTATAGTGTAAGAATTTTTTTGTAGCTTTTTGAATAAAGATAAAATTCTAGTGCCACAAAGTGTGGTTTCTTGGTTAAAATCATAAGCTTTTTTAATATAGTTTTCACGCATTTTAATGGCTATCCTTGAAGCTCTAAATTGATCTTCTCGATTTTTCCAATCACCAAAGCTACTTACGATTTCATCGATGTTGATTCTAAGTCCAAAGTCTTTGTTTTTTTCAAGTTCATTATAATATAAGGTAGTTTTTCCACATCCTTCGGCTCCTGCAAAAATAGTAGCTATTTTTTTCATTAATAAAGCCTTTATTTTATTGATTGATGAGAAATTTTAACATAAATTGTTTATAAGTGTTTTGAAAATAAATATAAAGTTTTTTGAAAAAGGTTCGATATAGTCAGTGAATCTTTTCAAAAATATTGCTTAATTAAGCGTGAGAAATCACGCTTAACTTCTTTTTGATTTTATTTAACTTTCTTTTATTAATCAAACTTAGATAAGAAATCAAAGATAAAAATGTGCAAGTTCCTAAAATAAGTGATAAAAATATAGGTGTATTAGCATTTAAAAGACTTACTAAAAATGCCATTACTCCCGCCATAGCAAATTGTGCTGCACCTAAGAGTGCTGAAGCACTGCCTGCATTTTGTTTTGATCTTGCCATGGCTAAGGTTGTGGTATTTGGCAGGATAAAACCCAAACTTGCTATGATAAAACACAAAGGAATTTCAAAAGCCCAAAAACCTAGCTCAAAAGTTGCACCCAAAATGAGTAAAAAAGTTAAAAAAGTAATCACCATAAGCGCTCTAGGGAGTATATAATAAGGAGAAAATCTAAGGACTAATCTTGCATTGATATTTGCACATATAACAAAGCTTAGAGCATGAGCTCCAAAAAGGGCTGCGTATTGTTGCTCGCTTAATCCAAAAACGCGTGTAAAAACAAAAGATGAGCCGGTTAAATAAGCAAAAAAACCTGCAAATATTAAATTTCCACAAAGCAAATACACTACAAAACGGCGATCTTTTAAAACTTTTTTGTAACTTTTTGTAACCTCTTTGTGATTGAATTTTTTTCCTTTGGTGTTATGATTGCTTTCTTTTAGAACAAAAATAACAAGTAAAAATAAAATAAAACCTAAGATAAACAATGTTAAAAATATACTATGCCAAGAAAAAAATTCAAGTAAAATTCCACCAAAAGTAGGAGAAAGCATAGGCGCTAAAGAAGTAAAAACCATCATCAAAGCATAAACTCCTGCTGCTTCTTTAAGCTCAAAAACATCATTTACTATAGCTCTTGCTACGACTACACCCACGCAACCTCCTAAAGCTTCAAAAAAACGCAAAGCTATAAAAGCATGAATGGAATCAACTAAAACACAAGCAATACTTGAAGAAATAAAAATAAAAAGTCCTATATATAAAGGTTTTTTTCTGCCATATACATCACTTAATGGTCCATATAAAAGCTGACCTAAAGAAAAGGCGATGAAAAAACTTGCAAGAGAAAGTTGAGTGTAAAAAGAATTTGTTTGGAAGCTTTTTTCTACTTCATTTAAAGCAGGTAAATACATATCAGTTGAAAGTGGTGCTATGGCAGATAAAAAGCCTAGTATGATAATGAGTTTGAGTTTTTCAAAACCTTTTATTTGGGTGTGTTTTTGCATAAAATTTCCTAAAGTCTTTTTACCATTGTATAGCAAAAAGTCTAAAATAAACAATAATTTACATTTTTTAAAGGCAAATAAGATAAAATTAAACTAAAAATAATCAAGGAAAAATTATGAATATGCCTTTTAGTGATGAGGAATTAATCGAACCTGTAAAAGCCAGTCTAGCTAAAACTATGCATATTTTAGAAAATGATGGCGGAGGGCTTGATTTTTTGGGTGTGAAAAATGGTGTAGTTTATGTGAAGCTAACCGGAGCTTGTCATGGCTGCCCAGCTAGTGGGACGACTTTGAAATATGGCTTGGAAAAACAACTTAAAATCGATATACATCCAGATATTACTATAGTAAATTTAGCAGGTGGGGAAAGCGAATTTGCAAAATTATAAAAAAATAGCCATAGAATGTTTTTACAAAAAAGATTTTAAAAATGCTAAGATGTATTTTTCTCTTGCTTATGAAAAGCGTAAAAATAAGAGACTTTTAACTTTTATTAATATTTGTGATTTGGCTTTAAAAAGCCCTGAAGAAGCTTTTGTTTTTTTTGAATTTTTTATGCAAAATTATAAAAATACTAAAGTAGATAAAGACTTAGAAAAACTCATTAATCTTAGCCAAAGTGTGCAGTTTGAAGAAGATAGCGAAGATTTTGAGGGCTTGAGTTATCAAGATTTTTTACTTAGCGAAGCAAAAGTTGGGTTTAAACAAGCTTTAGAAAATGTTATAATATCTAATAAACTTATTATTAACGATAAAGAAGATTTTGTGGATTTTTTAGAAAAGCTTTTAGAACATGGTTATAAAGATATGCTCGTAGCTTATATGGAAGATGTTTCAGCGCATTTTTATTCTAATTATAGATTTATTAAGCTTAGTGAGAAAATCAAGGAATTAAATTATGATAGTAAAGATTGAAAATACTTTCATTTGTGATAATTCTAATGAATGCGAAAAAGATTGTTTTTTCTTAAAAACTACTCAAAATGAAAAATTTCTTCATCAAGCTTTAGAAAAACAAGCAAAAGTTATTGGCATTGGCGAATGCAAGAAGCTTTTAAATATAGATGAAAGTATTAAAATCATAGGCATTACAGGCACAAATGGCAAGACAACTACTGCGGGCGCTATTTACTCTATCTTGCTTGATTTAGGTTATAAATGTGCCTTAATGGGAACTAGGGGTAGTTTTATAAATGATAAAAATATCACTCCAAAAGGCTTAACTACTGCTCCTATTTTACAAACCTTAGAGCTTTTATCTTTAGCAAGTAAGGAAAAATGTGAATTTTTGATTATGGAAGTAAGCTCGCATGCTTTGGTGCAAAATCGCATTGAAGGGCTTGAGTTTAAGGCTAAAATTTTTACTAATATCACTCAAGATCATTTAGATTTTCATGGGGATTTTCAAAACTACCAAGCGGCAAAAGAAAGTTTTTTTACCGATGAGTGTATGAAATTTATCAACAAAGATGCAAAAGCTATAAATTTTAATGTCAAAGGTGCTTTTACTTATGGAGTGGAAAATCCAAGTTATTATCACATTAAAGCTTATGCTTTAAAAAATGGCATTGAAGCTGTGGTAAATTTTGGTAAAGAAACTTTTATGATTGATTCTTCTTTGGTGGGGCTTTTTAATCTTTATAATCTTTTGGCTGCAAGTGCTTGTGTAAATGAACTTGTTAAGCCAAATTTAAAAGAGCTTGAAAAGGCCATTAGTAATTTTGGTGGCATTGAGGGTAGAATGCAAGTGGTTGCAAAAGATGTGATTGTAGATTTTGCTCATACGCCCGATGGTATAGAAAAAGTTTTAGATGCTTTAAAATATCGTGATTTGATTGTGGTTTTTGGAGCAGGGGGAGATAGAGATAAAACTAAGCGTCCGTTAATGGCTAAAGTTGCCAAACACTATGCTAAAAAACTCATCATCACAAGTGATAATCCGCGTTCAGAAGAGCCAATGGATATAATTAATGATATTTTAAATGGTATAGAAAAAGATGAGAGTGTTTTTGTAGAATGTGATAGAAAAGAAGCGATCAAAAAAGCATTAGAGCTTAAAACAAAAGATGATTTTGTAGTGATTTTGGGTAAGGGCGATGAGACTTATCAAGAAATCAAGGGTGTAAAATATCCTTTTAACGATAAAGAAGTAGTATTAGAGATATTAAAAGAAGGAAAATAAATGTTTGAAAATATGGATTTTTCTAAAATGGGCGAGCTTTTAACTAAGGCTCAAGAAAAAGCAAATGAATTAGAGCAAGAAGCTTTAAAAAAAGAATTTAGTGCAAAAAGTGGTGGTGGTTTAGTAAAAGTTAGTGCTAATGGAAAAGGTGAAATCATCGATATAAACATTGATGATTCTTTGTTAGAAGATAAAGAGTCTATGCAAATTTTATTAATAGCAGCGATTAATGATGTGATGAAAATGGTAGAACAAAATAAAAAATCAATGGCTAGTAATTTATTTAGCGGAATGGGAATGCTATGAGAATTTTACTTTGTATTTTGGGTGTAGTTTGCACACTTTTTGCTGTGCCAAGACCGACTTTTAATGATTTTTTGGGTTGTTATGAAAAAAATAAAGCTAGTATGTTGATTTATGAGGGCTTACCTGCCTTTGCTTTAAATGAAAATACTTTAGCAGTAGTTAAAACTAAAAACGCGAAATTAAACAGCTATACTAAATATGATCCCTTTTTAAATTTGTATTTAGTAAAAACAGATTTTAGTTTAATTCCTGCACCTATGGGAAATGAAGAAGATTTAACACGCAATAGTTGGGTGGGAATTTTAGATAGCAATAAAAGCTATATAGGACATTTGAAGTATTTTGGGCAAAGTTTGACAGAGCGTGATCAACTTGACTTTGCTTCTAAAATCGGAGAACTTAACTCGCCGTGTTGTAAAATGCTTGGTATAAGTTTAGAAGATGGCAAACTTATAGGTAATCGTTATTTAAAACACTTTGCAAAATATCCTGATGCTTATTGGGGTGATATAGGTGTGGATTTTGATATGCGTGATGGCAAAATTTATGTTAAAAATGTGCGTAAAAATGGACAATTTTTACTTAATGATGAGCTTGTGAGTGTTGATGGACAAGCTTATGATGATTTAAGAAAACTAAATGAAAAAATTTTATTTGCTGATCGCGGTGCAACTTTATACTTTAATGTATTAAGAGATAATAAAGATGTTAATATCTCCACTATGGTTTTTGATAAAGACTTGGGTGTATTTGCTAAGCCTAAAAAAGTGGTTCAAGCTAAGCCAAGTTCTTTTTATAGCAATCTAGGATTGCGCGTAGATATGAAAATGAATGTTACAGAAGTTACTCCAAATTCTAAAGCACAAATGGCTGGATTTTTAAAAGGGGATAAAATTTTAAGAATTAATAATCAAAAAATCAACAATTTTAATGAACTTCAAGCTGTTTTAGCTCAAGCTAATACTTTTGATATTCTAGTCTCAAGACAAGCAAGCAATATCCCTTCAGCGAAAAATAATGACTTTGAGCATTTTAATAAAGGATACTTTGACTTTTTTATAAGGCTAAATAAGTGATTTTAGAAAAATTCAAACAGCATTTAGAGCAAAATTTTCCTAAAACTCAAAGCTTTCATCCATTTTTTAATGAAGCTTTAAAATGGATGTTAGAAGCTGGTGGGAAGCATTTTAGAGCCCAACTGCTTTTGGGTATAGTTAATACTAAAAATCCTGCTTTGTTTGAAAAGGCTTTAAATGCAGCTTTGGCTTTGGAATTTATCCACACTTACTCTTTAATACATGATGATTTACCCGCTATGGATGATGCTTCTTTGCGTAGAGGAAAGCAAACTTTACACAAAAAATATGATGAAACTACGGCTATTTTAGTGGGCGATGCTTTAAATACTCAAGCTTTTTTACTTCTTTCTAAGCTTGATTTAAAAGAAAATGTTAGATTAAAACTCATAGAAACTCTAGCCTTTAATGCAGGGCTTGGCGGTATGATTATCGGGCAAGCTATTGATTGTTATTTTGAAGATATGCCTTTAAATTTAGAGCAAGTTGAGTTTTTGCACATTCATAAAACTGCAAGATTGATTGCAGCGGCTTTAAAAATGGGTTGTGAAATTTGTGAGTTAGATGAAAAAGAATGCGAGCAAATTTATGAAATAGGGCTTTTGATAGGATTAGTTTTTCAAATCAAAGATGATATTATCGATGCGACTTTAGATACTCAAGAAGCAGGAAAGCCAACTCATAATGATTTGCATAAAAATTCTTTTGTTAAACTTTTAGGTTTAGAAGGTGCTAAAAAGGCAAAAGATGATAAAATTGCTTTATGTGAAGAAAAAATGAAAAATTTAGACTCTAAGCTTACTAATGAGCTTCAAATTTTGATTGATAAATATTTAAAAGGTTAAACAATGTTACAAAAACAAGCCAACACTATAAGATTTTTATGTGCGGATATGGTGCAAAAAGCAAATTCAGGCCACCCAGGTGCTCCAATGGGTTTAGCAGATATTATAAGTGTTTTAAGTACTCATTTAGTGCATAATCCAAAAGATCCTACATGGTTAAACCGCGATAGATTAGTCTTTTCAGGTGGTCATGCTAGTGCTTTGCTTTATAGCTTTTTACATTTGAGCGGTTATGATGTAAGTTTAGAAGATTTAAAAAATTTCCGTCAATTACACTCTAAAACCCCAGGTCATCCTGAAATTTTCACTCCAGGTGTTGAAATTGCCACAGGACCTTTAGGACAAGGCATTGCAAATGCGGTTGGTTTTGCTATGGCAGCCAAAAAAGCAAGTTTGCTTTTGGGCGAAGAGATTATCAATCATAAAGTATATTGTTTATGCGGTGATGGAGATTTACAAGAAGGAATTTCTTATGAGGCTTGTTCTTTAGCAGGTGTGCATAATCTTGATAATTTAATCATCATTTATGATAGCAATAATATTTCAATTGAAGGTGATGTGGCTATTGCTTTTAATGAAAATGTAAAAGAGCGTTTTAGAGCGCAAAATTTTGAAGTACTTGAGATAGATGGGCATGATTTTGAGCAAATTGATTTAGCATTAAAAACTGCTAAAGAAAGCAAAAAGCCTTGTTTGATTATCGCTCATACTACCATAGCTAAAGGAGCTTTAGATCTTGAGGGAAGTCATCATTCTCACGGAGCGCCTTTGGGCGAAGAGCTTATAAAAAAGGCAAAAGAGGCTTTAGGTTTTGATCCACAAAAAACTTTTGAAATCCCAGAAGAAGTTAAAATTCGCTTTAGCGGGGCAATAGAACTTGGGGATTTAGCACAAGCTAAATGGAATCAAAAAGTGCAAAAATTAAATGCAGAGAAGCAAGCATTGCTAAAAGAGCTTTTAGAGCCTGATTTTTCAAAAATACAATTTCCTGATTTTAAAGGACAAGATTTAGCTACTAGAGATAGCAATGGTGTGATTTTAAATGCTATCGCTAAAGCCTTACCGGGATTTTTAGGTGGTAGTGCAGATTTAGGTCCATCAAATAAAACTGAACTCAAAGATATGGGCGATTTTCCAAATGGAAAAAATATCCACTATGGTATAAGAGAGCATGCAATGGCTGCTATATCAAATGCTTTTGCAAGATATGGTTTGTTTTTGCCTTATTGTGCTACTTTTTTTATATTTAGTGAGTATTTAAAACCTGCTGCAAGAATAGCAGCTTTGATGAGGGCTAAACACTTTTTCATCTTTACTCACGATAGTATAGGTGTAGGTGAAGATGGCCCAACACACCAACCTATAGAGCAGCTTAGCACTTTTAGAGCTATGCCAAATTCATTGACATTTAGAGTAGCTGATGGGGTTGAAAATGTAAAAGCATGGCAGATTGCACTTAAAACTAATATGCCAAGTGTTTTTGTTTTATCGCGTCAAAAATTAAGTGCTTTAAGCGAGCCTGTTTTTGGAGATGTGGAAAATGGGGCTTATTTATTAGAAGAAAACGCAAATGCGCAATTTACACTTTTAGCAAGTGGTAGTGAAGTGTCATTATGTGTAAAAACAGCTAAGATTTTAAAAGAAAAAGGTGTGATTGCTAATGTGGTTTCTATGCCTTGTTATGAGTTATTCATCGCTCAAGAAAAATCTTATAAAGAAAGAATTTTACAAGGTAAGGTTATAGGTGTTGAAGCTGCAAATTCAAACGAGCTTTATAGAATTTGTGATGAGCTTTATGGTATAGAAAGTTTTGGTGAGAGTGGTAAAGATAAAGATGTATTTGAGCATTTTGGATTTAGTGAGGAGAAATTAAGCTCATATATTTTAAGTCTATGTAATGAAAAATAAAATAATCAAAGATGTTAAAAATCAAGAATGTATTTTTAGCGTCTTTGGTATATGGGATAAAACAAGCGTAGGAAAATTGGAAAAATTAGATTTTCCTACTCAAAAAAATATTATTTTTGATTTTGCAAATTTAGATTTTATAGATACTGCTGGGATTAGGTATTTTCTAGCTTTAGAAAATGAATTTAAGCAAAAAGGTTTTGAGTTTAGTAGGATAAATCTTAAAAGCGAGCATGCTAAGCTTTTTGAACTTTGTCAAAAACACTATAAAAGCTTTTGTGATTCTTATGAAGATAAAAAAACAATCAAAGATTTTTTTGAAAATTTAGGAAAGAAAGTTGCAAATTCTTTTACAATTTTAGTGCAGTTTTTAAATTTCATAGGACTTATTATTTATACTTGTTTTAAAACACTTTTAAACCCTAAAAAACTTCGCTTTAAGGCATTTTTATATCATGTAGAAAATAGCGCTATTAATGCTTTACCTATTATTATGCTAACTTCATTGCTTGTGGGTGTAGTGCTTGCTTATCAAGCTGCGTATCAACTTGCACAATTTGGAGCTAATATTTATATTGTTGATTTAATGGGAATTTCTGCCACTAGAGAGCTTGCACCATTAATTAGTGCTATTGTTATTGCAGGCAGGAGTGCAAGTTCTTATACAGCTCAAATTGGAGTAATGAAACTTACTGATGAAATTGATGCGATGAAAACTATGGGTTTTAAAGAAAGTGAATTTATCATTTTACCTAGAGTTTTGGCTTTAGCACTTGCTATGCCTTTGGTAGTAATAGTAGCTGATATTTTAAGTATTATAGGTGGAATTGTAGTTGCTTGGTTTAGTTTAGAAATTAGTGCGAGTGAGTTTATGAGTCGTTTTAAAGAAGCAGTGGAGTTAAAACATATTATCATAGGACTTATAAAAGCACCTATTTTTGGATTTTTGATTGCTTCTATTGCTTGTTTTAGAGGATTTTTTGTACAAAAAACTACCGAAAGCATAGGTGTTTATACGACAAAAAGTGTGGTAAATGCTATTTTTTGGGTAATAGCTTTTGATGCGATTTTCTCTGTATTTTTGACAAAGGCTGGATTTTGATTATAAAGGCTAAAAATATCAGCACTTATTTTGGAAGTAAATGTGTGCATGAAGATATTAGTTTTGAAGTGCAAGATAATGAAATTTTTGGCATTTTAGGTGGTAGTGGTAGTGGTAAATCTGTGCTTTTAAGACAAATGTTAATGCTTGAGCATTTTGATAAGGGAGAGTATGAAATTTTAGGTAAGAGATTAAAAAATATAAGCGATGAAGATGCTTTGTTTTTGCAAAAACAATGGGGTGTTGTTTTTCAATATGGAGCATTATTTAGCTTTTTTAATATACTTGAAAACATTAGCATACCTTTGGTTGAATACACAAAACTTAGCAAAAACGACATTAAAGAAATAGCTATGATGAAGCTTAAGATGGTAGGGCTTGATGAGAGCGTGGCAAAGCTTTATCCTAGTGAGTTAAGTGGGGGTATGAAAAAAAGAGTGGCCATAGCTAGAGCTTTGGCACTTGATTCTAAATTACTTTTTTTAGATGAGCCAACTTCAGGGCTTGATCCTTATAGCTCAAGAGAATTTGATGAGTTACTTTTGAGTTTAAAACAAAGCTTTAAATTATGTGTAGTCTTAATTACTCATGATAAAGAGAGTATGAAAAATGTATTAAATCGCTTTTTGGTTATAGAGAATAAAAAAGTTGGTTTTTTGGGAAATGTCGAGGCTTTGCAAGAGCAAAATCCAAGACTTTATGAGAGGTTTATGCAATAATGGAAAACAAAGCAAATTATATTTTGATTGGAATTTTTGTTTGTGTGTTATTTTTTATTAGTTTGTTTTTTATAGTGTGGTATGGAAATTTAAAAGATGAAAAATCATTCAAATATTATGAAATTTATATGGAAGAATCAGTTGCAGGACTTAGTGTAAAAGCTCCAGTTAAATTTTTAGGAGTAGATGTTGGAAGTGTTGAAAACATCAGTATAGATAGCTCAAGTAAGCAACTAAGAGTAAAAATTTTAGTTAAGCTTGATTCTAGTTTGGTTGTTAAAACAGATACTTATGCAAGTTTGCAAATTCAAGGCATAACAGGATTTAAATTTATTCAGCTTGCAGGAGGTAGTGAGGAAGCTAGTGTTTTGAGAGCAGGTGATGATGTTTATCCTATTATAAAATCAAAAGAAAGTTTTTTTGCAAGCATAGATAAGCAAACTTCAAATTTATTAGAACTAATCACAAGTTCAAAAATAAAATTAGAAAAACTCTTAAGTGATAAAAATTTAAAAAACATAGAGCAAATTTTGCAAAATTCATCAGAATTTTCTGCACATTTAAATGCTAATGTACCAGCATTCTTAGCAAATTTAAATAAAACAAGCTCTAAACTTGGCAAAAGTGCAGATGAATTTTCAAATTTTTTAAACAATGCTAATGGTCAACTTAATGAGCTTAATAAAAGTAGAATGCTCTTAAATGAAAATTTAGATATTTTAAGAGTTTTGTTTTTAGATTTTACGCAATTACTAAATATTTTAAAGCAAAATCCTTCAGATATAATTTATAAAGATAAGGCTACTCAATATGCTCCAGGAGAATAAAATGAGATATTTATATATTAGTTTAATAGCTATTTTTTTTAGTGCTTGCTCTTTGATTAATCCAAGTCAAACTTTGCCTGCAAATAAATATTTTAGTATTAATTTAGAAAAGCTAGAGCAAAGTCAAAATAAAAAAAATGCAACTATTATAGTTTCCTTACCTAAAGGCTTAGCTTATACTAATGAAATTTTTTATAAAAAAGATTATACTATCAATACCTATGCTTATCATTTTTGGAAAGAAAATCCTGCTTTAATGATAAAATCTTTTTTGGAATTTCATTTGCAAGATTTGGGGGTATTTAAAGCAGTTTTAAATCAAGATAGTCTAGCTAGTGCTGATTATGTTTTAGAAAGTAAAGTGGATATTTTAGAGCAAGATTTTAGTGATGAGTTGCATTCTAAAATAAAGTTTGGTATTAATTTAAATTTAGTGCAAATAAACACTAAAAAACTTATAGCGAGTAAGTACTTTTACTATGAAAAAGAATTAAATGATAATAATCCTCAAATTTTAATCCAAAACTATGATGAGGTTTTTTTGCTTTTTGCTAAAGATTTTAGAGTTTGGGTAGATCAAAATTTGGAATAAAAAATGCTTTTCTTGTTATAGCAATAACAAGGAAGGTGTATTATGAGAGATGAATTAGAAATCTTACAAAAACATTTAGGACAAGTAGGTTCAAGCATAGATGGTGCAAATTTAAAACATCAAACGCAAAAATTTAGTGAAGATATTACTGATGCTAATGACTTTATAGGTGCTTTGCAAATTTTAGATTCCTCATTGAAAAAAATTTCAAAACTTCTAGAAGATAAAAACTATGAAGATGTGCAAGATAAAGTTTTAATTGCTAGTGAAAGTTTGAAAATAGTAGATAATTGCTCATTTTTAGGTAATGCTTTATTTGATAATAATTATAATGTAAATGTTGGTTCAAAGGCATTTGCTTTTGAAATTTATAATCCTTTAAAAATTTTAGAAACTAGTGATTATGAAGGTATGAAAGCTTATATAGTCGATAAAAGAGAAGAAATAGCTTCTATGCTCAGTGAGCTTGCAGTGGCTATTGCTACTTATAGTCCTAGTCAAAGTTTTGGCGGATCAAGCCATGATTTTATGGGTGATTTTGATTTTACTAAGCTTTTTAAATAACACTAAAGGCTAAAAAGCCTTTAGATTTTTATTTTATAACACCACATGCCATTCTAGCACCGCCACCGCCAAGTGCTGCAGGATGATCGCTGTGATTGTCTCCTCCAAAATGTATCATTAGAGCATGATTTTTAAGCTCATCAAGAGTTTTGATTTTTGGTGCTAATACAGGGTTAGTTGCTTTACCATCTTTTTCTACATAAAGTGGTGGTAAATCCCCTTTGTGACCTTTATCATCCCATGGGCTTGAGTGAGCATCTGTTTTTTCAGGATCCCAGTGTCCACCTGCTTTCATACCTAAACCTTTATCAGTTGCTCCACAATCAGCATTTGCATGAACATGAAAGCCATGAATTCCACTTTCTAAACCTTTAAGATTTGGATAAAATGCTACCCCATAAGGAGTTTGTACTGCTACAACTTCGCCTGCATCTTTATTAGCTTTTTTATCAAGAATTTCCATTTTGATAACTAAATGATCTTTTTGTGCTTTTGGATTAAAATTTTCTAAATTTGCTCCAAATAAAAAGCTTGATGCTAGTAAAGAACCTAGAATGATTTTTTTCATTTTTTCTCCTTTTTTAATTGAAATTAATTATATTGTAACATAAATTCTTAATAAAAAATATTTTTTATTGTATTATATAAATAATCAAAAAACTTATAAAAAGGTATATATGTTAATTTTTCCAAAAGATCTTGAAAAAATCAGTCAAAATGTTTTGAAAAATACTTTTTTTTCTTTATGTTGGTATCAAAAAGATTTTTCAAATGATAAAAATCAAGAAGTTGTATTTAAAGATTATGCTTTAGTATTTATTTTAAAAGGTTCTAAAAGTATTTATACTATGGATAATCAGTTTAATGTAAAAAAAGATGAGCTTGTGTTTTTTACAAAAAATTCTTTTTCTATTAGAGATTATTTAAATGATGAAAATATATATGAATCTATTATTTTGTGTTTTAAGGAAAGTATTTTAATAGAACTTATTTTTAAATATCAAGAATTAATTTGTAAATTAGATTCTCCAAAATATGCTAAAAGTTTATTTAGTTTAAAAACTAATCTGATAACTAAAGGTATTTTCGAGTCTTTCTTACCTTGTATAAATGAATTTAATGAGAAAAATGAATATCTGCTTAGATTAAAATTTGAAGAATTATTTTTGTCTTTATTATATAGTGAAGATAATGCAGAGTTTTTAGCTTTTTTAAAAGCCATTTTAAGTGGTTTTAAATTAGAGCTTTATAAGATGTTTGCATATTGTCAAAATGACTTTGAAAGTGTAGCTTCTATGGCCAAATTTAGTAAAATGGATATAGCAAGTTTTAGTCGTAATTTTAAACAAAGTTTTGGTATTACTCCTAAAGAATGGCTTGATAACAAGCGTTTTGAAAGAGCTAAATTTTTACTTGAATTTTCTACAAAAAATATCACTCAAATTTGTTATGAACTTGGATTTAATTCTCCTGCTTGGTTTATAGCAAGATATAAAAAAAGATATGGCATTACCCCAAAACAAGAACAAAAGTCAAAAAACTTATATTTTTTATCTTAAAAATGATAGATTTTATTTTGGTTTTTTATTAGAATTTGTTAATAAAATTTAAGAAAGGTAACAATTATGAAAAAAAGTATTTTAACTTTGGCCTTATTTGCATTTTGCAGTGCAAATGCTTTAGAGGTTCAAGAATTTAAAGGTTTTGCACATCCTGAAAGTGTATATGTAGATAAAAATGCAGTTTATGTATCTAATGTAGGAAAAGAGCTAACTCCATTAAATAAAGACAATGATGGTTTTATTTCAAAATTAGATAAAGATGGAAAAATTTTGGAATTAGAATTTATAAAAGGTCTTAATGCTCCAAAAGGTATGTCTAAAATAGGTGATGTTTTATATGTGGTTGATATTGATATTTTATATGGCTTTGATATAAAAAATAAAAAAGAAATTTTCAAACTTCCTATAAAAAATGCGGTATTTTTAAATGATATTGCTGTGTTAAATAATGACACATTATTAGTTAGTGACACAGGTACAGGATATATCCACAAAGTATTTTTAAAGGATAAAAAATATGAAAACTTTATCCATTTAGATTCAAAATATGGTGGCCCAAATGGATTGTTAATAGATAAAAATACTTTATTTGTAGCAGGTTATGATCCAAGTGATAAAGCAGGCGGGAAAATCATTAGTATTGATTTAAATTCAAAGAAAATTCAAGAATTAAGCAAAAAAATAGAACAATTTGATGGCATTGTGTATGATAAAAATAAAAATCTTTTAGTGTCAAGTTGGGGTAAAAATCTTCAAGGATATATTTATACTCTAAAAGATAATAAAGAAATAAAACTTGATTTGGCTTCTATAAAAGGTCCTGCAGATATGTTTTTTGATGGTGAGTATTTATGGGTGCCAAAAATGGCAGAAAATACTTTAATTAAAGTAAAAATATAAAAACTTTTAAGCCTTTGGGCTTAAAAGTCAAATAATTCCCCAAGCCAACTTTCTTTTTTCTTGTATTTATAGCCGTTATTATGATGGTAGTTTGCTTGTTGGTTATAATTTTGTTGTTGAGGTTGTTGCGTACTTTGAGAAGAATTTCTTTCTATGATTTTATCAAGCTCACCACGATCAAGCCAAACACCACGGCATTTTGGACAATAATCAATTTCAACTCCATTTCTTTCGCTCATCAATAAGTCAGTATTTACACAAACTGGACAAGTCATTGTATTCCTTTTTTTGAAAATTTTTGAAAGTATATAAGTTTTAAGTAAATTAAGGGTTTAAATTCCAATCAATAAGACTTTTACCAAGTTTTGATAAAATTTCATTACTTTTTGAAAAATGCTTGCAACCTAAAAAAGCATTTCTCGCTAAAGGCGAAGGATGTGCTGCTTCTAGGATAAAGTGTTTTTGAGGGTTGATTAAATTTTTTTTATTTTTAGCATAATTTCCCCAAAGTAAAAATATCAATCCTTCTTTTTCATTGCTAAGTTTTGATATAACCGCATCGGTAAATTTTTGCCAACCAAAATGTGCATGTGAGGCAGGTTTATTTGCTTCTACACTTAAAATAGAATTTAAAAGTAAAATTCCTTGTTTAGCCCATTTACTTAAATCACCATGTTTTGCTATAGGAATGTTTAAATCATCTTGCAATTCTTTATAGATATTAAGCAAAGATGGGGGAATTTTAACACCCATTGGCACGCTAAAGCTCAAACCCATGGCTTGATGAGGGTTGTGGTAAGGATCTTGTCCTAAAAGTATGATTTTTAAATTTTGTAAAGGGGTTAGATTAAAAGCATTAAAGATTAAATTCGCGGGTGGATATATAGTTTTTCTTTCATTTAAAGCATTGATATAATGAGTTTTTATTTCTAAAAAATAAGGTTTTAAAAACTCTTCTTTTAAAAATTCTTTCCAAGCGTTATCTATTTTAATTTTTTCTAAGCAAATTTCCATTTTTATCCCTACCAAGAAAGTATAAATTCACTTCCTTTATCTTTTTTACTCAAAACTTTTATGTTGATATTGTTTTTATCGGCTATTTGTTTGACTAAATTTAAGCCTATGCCAAAACCACCTTGGTCTTGATTAAAGCGTTTGTAGCGTGTAAAAATTTGAGTAATTTCTTTAGTGCTCATACCTTGACCTTCATCTTTAATACTAAGTGTTTTTTCTTTTAAACAAATAAAGATTTTTTTATTAGTATTGGTGTATTTTATGGCATTGCTTAAAAGATTGTCAAGTAAAATTTGCATTTCTTCTTTATTTGCATAGAAATTTTGCTCTAAAAGCTCTTTTTCAATGATGAGATTTTTTTGAGAGATTAAAGTGTCAAAATATTCTAATCTTTGTTCTAAAAGCTCTTTTAAATTTATATCTTCTTTTGTATTTTCTTTTTGTAAGAAAAAATTTAAGGCTATGAGGTTTTGATAGATATGATTTAAATTTTTACTTGCTAGTTTGATATGATTTAGTTTTTTAGTGTTATTTGGATTTAAATTTGTATCATCAAATTTTTTAATACTAGCTAAAATCACGCTCAAAGGCGTGTTAATTTCATGTGTGGTATCTTTAATAAAATCATTGAGTGTTTTAAATTGTTCTTTGATATTTTTAAAAACAAGCAAGATGAGTATATAAGCAATTATAGCAAGTAGTAAAATACATATAAGTGTATAAAAAATAGTTTTTAATTTTAGTTTCCAAAGTTCATTAGCATAATCGTTAATATCTAAATTATTGTAGTTATCTTTGCGGTATTGTTCTTTTTTAAAGCCAAGATCTTCCGTTTCTATAATGATATGGATATTTTTATGTCTCAAAAAATGAGAATGGTGTTTTGGCTTTCTTAAATTACTCGTATCTATATAAGTATTAAGATTTCTAATCCTTGAAAAATCTATGAATAATCTTTTGTTTTCGTTGTAAATAAAGTTGTTTTCTTTAAGCTGTGTTAATATTTTTAAAGCATCAAAAGTTAAATTACTAAAAATGATTTGATTGTTTGCAACAATAGCAAATTGAGTATTTATTTTTTTAGAAATATAAGAAAAATCATCTTCGTTTAATAAATTTTTATCGTGTCTTGCTTCAATGATATTTTGTAAAATATAATTATAGTGAGTGTATGAGTGTGTGATTTGATTTAATCGTATATAATTTGCTTCTTTTTGATAAAAAGTAATAAAAAAAATCGTTAAAAATATGCCACTTGTGATGATATAAAGGGCTAGAATTTTAAAAATGGTATTATTAAAGTTTTCACTTTTCATTTTCTAGCCTAATGGCATAGCCTATATTTCTTTGATTGATGATAAGGTCTTTACCAAGAATTTTTCTTAAATTTTTGATATACACTCTAAGGCTCATAATCACAGGCTCTTCATCTAAACTCCAAATTTCGTCAAAAATAGTTTCTATATTTACAAAATGAGGGCGTTTTTTTAAAAGTAAAGCTAGGAGTTCTTTTTCTTTATTAGTTAGGTTGATAATTTCTTTATTTTGATAAAGGGTTTTATTGATAGGATCAAAAGAAATATTTTTTGAAGAGCTAAGTAAGATTAAGTCTTCTTTTTGATGACTAAAATTTCTTTTAATGATATTTTTTACACGGATAATTAACTCATCAACATCAAAAGGCTTTTTAATATAATCATCACAACCTGATAAAAATCCTTGTTTTACATCATCAAGCATGGATAAAGAAGTTAAAAATATAGCAGGAGTGTTTTTAGCACTTTCTCTTAATTCCTTTAATACTTCAAAACCATTGCCTTTTGGAACTTTAACATCAAAAATCCAAAGATCAAAATTTTCTTCATAAGCTTTTTCTAATGCCTCTTGTGCATCATATACACAAGAGACTTTAAAACCTTCATCGCTTAAGGCTTCATTGATGATTTCATTTAAGCTTAAATCATCTTCTAAGAGTAGAATTTTTGCTGCCATTTTATCTCATTGAGCAATTTCCATGATTTGCACCATGCCCTTGATGATTCATTTTATGGGTTTTGTGTTCATTTTTGTTATAATGATGTAAATTTAAATCTCGTATTTCTTTGCCACTCATTTCATCGGTTAGTTTTTGCATATCTTCTTGAACGATAGCCTTTCTTTGACTTCTTTCTTGAGGAGAAAGTTTAGAGATGTTTTCGCGTAAGTTACTTTTAAATTGTTGATGAAAAACTTTTGCGTCTTTGTATTTCATCTCATTCATTCTCTTTTTCATTTCTATAATTAAGTCAGCTTGATCTTGTGCTTTTACGCTTTTTGCAAGATTTAAAATTTCATCATTGCTTTTTTTGGAAAAATCAGCACTAAATGCTAAAGAGGCTGCTAAAGAACCCATAATAAATAAACCTATAATTTTTTTCATTTTTTCTCCTTTAAATTAATGATGAGAAATTATAAAAACCCAAGATAAAGCCAAAATAAAATTTATTGACAAACAAAAAGCACATTAGCTTTTAAGCTTTGCTTTTCATTTTTAATAACAGGAAGCACTACACTATCTGCACTAGCTGCTAAACTTGGAGAATTGTATTTGATATTACAACTATCAAAATGAACATTTTTTACTATGCAAGTTTTTGTTAAAGTTTTAGAATAATATTGAGCTTTTTCAAAAGCTTTTTTAAACGCAAGATCGTATAAATCTTCTTTGTTTGCTTCTAATGTTGCTTCGTCAAATCCTGCTTGCAAGGCTTTAGTATTAAAAGAAATTAAAGTATTAGTATTGCTGATATTTTCTATATCTTTTATAAGATTTTCATAGTCTTTATTTTTATTTTGTGGGATTTGACAAGTGAAATTAGAATACAATCTATACCCATTAAGTGTTTTTACTCCTTGATAATAATTATAACTTGGCTCTAAAGTATAACTTCCACCTTTACAATAGTCTTCTTTGGCAATACGATCTGAAATTTCTTTGAAAGTTTTAGCAATATGATTTTTTTCATCACTAGAGATGATAGTTTTTTTACTAAGTTCTTCGCTCGCACTAAAATTTAAAACAGCATTAAAAACATTTGGCATGATTTCATTTGATACTTCTATATTTCTTGAAAATTCTACATTTTGTTTATTATGATTTTTTAAACCTAAAAATTCAGTATTAAAAACTACTCCTAGTACAAACAATACCAAACAAAGTAATCCTAATCCTAAACCTTTTAAAAAACTTTTCATTTTTACTCCTTTTTAAAAATATTTTTTTAATTTTAACATAAAGCTTTTAAGAATAGATTGTATAATTTTTAAAAACAAAGAAAGTTTTAATGCGAAAAATTCATGAAAGTATTTTAAAATGGTATAACGAGAATGGTAGAAAAAACCTTCCTTGGCGTATTTTGCATAAAGAATATAGAAAATATGGTAGCGAGGATGATTTAAAAAAGCTAAAAAATATTGACAATGCTTATGCTGTTTATATTAGCGAGATTATGTTACAACAAACTCAAGTAAAGAGTGTTTTGCAAAATTATTATTTTCAGTTTTTAGCTAAATTTCCTTCTTTAGAAGCGCTTTCTATGGCAAGCGAAGATGAGGTTTTAAAAGCTTGGCAAGGACTTGGGTATTATACTAGAGCTAGGAATATACATAAATGTGCAAAAATTTGTGTGCAAGAATTTAATGCAAAATTACCATTTGACATTAAAGAGCTTCAAAAACTTCCTGGTATTGGAGAATATACAGCTGGTGCTATAGCTTGTTTTGGTTTTTTACAAGCTAAAGCTTTTGTGGATGCAAATATTAAAAGAGTTTTGAGTAGATTTTATAGTTTGCAAAATCCAAACTCTAAACTTTTAACGCAAAAAGCAAAAGAGTTTTTAAACTATGATAATGCATTTGATCATAATCAAGCTTTGTTGGATATAGGGGCTTTGATTTGTTTACCTAAAAATGCAAAATGCAAGCTTTGCCCCATAGAGAGTTTTTGTAGTGGAAAAAATGAATATGAAAAATTTCATGTATCTAAAAAAACTCAATATGAAAATATTATTTTAAATATACTCATAGTGCAAAAAAATGAGCAGTTTTTGCTTATCAAAAGCAAAGAAAAGCTATATTTTAATATGTATAATTTTTTAGAATACAATAAAGAAAAAAATGCAAAATTCATAGGTGAATTTAAACACTCTTACACCAAATATAAAATTAATGCCAAGGTGTATTTTTTAAAAGATGATGATTTTGAAGATTTAAAAGCAAAAGCATTTTCTTATAAAGAATTGGAACATATTGCACTTTCAAAACTTACCCTAAAGGCGTTTGAGCTTTTTAAAAAGAGTGATTATGCATTTTGAGAAAATTTATATAGAATTAAGTGATATTTGTGGATTAAAATGTGATTTTTGTCCTAGCCAAAAAGCGCAAAGAAAACAAATGAGCCTTGAAAATTTTGAAAAAATTTGCAAAAGTGTGCATAGTCATGCCAAGCTTTTTACTTTTCATGTGCTTGGAGATCCTTTAAGGGTTTTAAATTTAAAAGAGTATCTAAAAATAGCTTTTAAATTTAATATGCAAATAGAACTTACTACAAGTGGGTTTTATTTTGATGATGAGAAAATAAAACTTGTTTTAGATTCTAAAAACATACGACAAATCAATATTTCTTTGGGTGCTTTTTTATCTCAAAGTAGAATGAGTTTAAAAGAATACTTTGAGCCTGTTTTAAAACTTATTTTTTTGCACTTGGAAAATAAAAACAATTCTTTTATCAATTTAAGACTTTGGAATTTAGATAAAAATTTCAACCCACCTTTAGAAAATGAGAAAATTTATGATTTTTTAGAGCAAAATTTTAAAGTAAAAATTCAAAAGCAAAAAGCTAAAAATCGCCTAGAAAGGCATGTTATATTACACCAAGCTAGGCTTTTTAAATGGCCTTCTTTGAAAGATGGGGTTATTAGGGAGAATGGGTGTTGTCATGCTTTAAATGGACAAATTGCTATTTTAAGCGATGGAACTTTAGTGCCTTGTTGTTTGGATACTAAAGGGGATATAAAACTTGGAAATTGTTTTGAAAAAGATTTTAGCGAGCTTTTAAATTCGTCTTTATATATAGAATTAAAAGAAGGCTTCAAGCAAGGAATTTTAAAAGCGGATCTTTGCAAAAGGTGTGAGTTTTTGCAATTTAAAAACTGATTTTCCTTGCTCGGACAATTATGATTTCAGGAAATTCTTCATCTAAAAAAGGTTCTTCAAAAAATCCATCCATGATAAAACCATTTTTAAAACAAGTGTTGAAAATTTCTTCTAAAGAACGGTGGTAGTAGTGATGTTTTACAGGTTGTTTTTCAAATGCATACCCAAGATAATTATGCGGACTAAGATATTTTTTAGTTAATGTTACAAAACAAGGATGTTGAGTAGCAAAAACAAAAATTCCATTTTCTTTTAGTAGAAAATAAAGACTTTTAAATAAGGGCTGGATATTTTCCATATCCATGATAGCCATATTTGAAACAGCTTTGCTAAAGGTGTGTTTTTTAGCTAAATTTTGCAAAGTCAATTCATCGTTAGCGTCTATGATTTGAAAGTGAATTTTATGTAGAAAATTTTTCCATCTTTGTTTTGCTAATTTTATCATTTGATCACTATAATCAAAAGCATAAACATTTATGTTGTATTTTTTGCACATATAAGCGGAAAAATTTCCATTTCCACAAGCAATATCTAGAATATAATCATCATCTTGTATGTTTAGCAATTCTTCAACTTTAGGACGCACAACTTTTTTATGAAATTCATTAGAATCATCTCCCATTTGTGTGTCCCAAAATTTTGCATTAATATCCCATGCTTTTTGCATTTTAAAAACCTAAATTAACTCCACCTTCATTGTTGATTTGATAGTTTGCGTCTAAACCATGTTCTATTTCTTCTTCTTTGTCATTGTCTTTAGAATGTTTAAAAATATCTTCGGTAATTTTTGTAGCTATACCTCTAAGGGCTTTTTGTTTGCTTGATTTGCTTGTAGAACTCATTTTAAATTCTAAGGTATTGGAAGCTTTGATTTGAGTTGTAGCAAATTCTATCAAACGATAATCAATGTTAATATTATAAGTTTGAGTGTTAATTTCATTTTGTGTTTGTGTTATTTTAGGGTTTAAAATAAGTAAAAAATCAGCCCCTAAAACATTATAAAGCTTAACAAGTTCATCATCGCTTGCATTTTTTATAAGTAAAGATTTTTCTTGATTATAAAGATCAAGATTTGCTCTATCTAAAATTCTAAATTTTTTACTTTGGAGCAAAACGCTTAAAAGCTCTTGTTCAAATTTAGCCGAAAGTTCATCTTTAACTTTATTGATGATAATTAGCGAACTTTTATCTTCAAGATTTTTTTCACTATAAAGTTTTTTGTAAATCACAACTTTTGCATGGAATTCATTTTGATTTGTTTGAGTTAAAGATTTAATATCATAGCTATTAAAAACTCCATTGCTAACTAAGTCTATTTCTTCATCATAACCTATATTGAAATTTCCATTAAAGCTAAATTCGAATTTTTTAAGCTTAACTTGTTTTAAACCCTCCATTTTCCCAAGAGCTTCATTGATAGCATTTTTTATTGCTTCACTTCTTGTATTTCCAAAACCCTCACCATAACTTTCTTTGTTTAAAGCGCTTTGTGCTTGACAAAAATAAACAAGAGCGAAAAAAAGAATTAGTAGTTTTTTTACCATGTTACACTCTTGCTTTTACCTGTTTTATCAATAGTTTTTTCATCTTCCCAAAAAGCTAAACCGCTAGTTAAATCTGTAAGAATTAAATGGAAAAAATATTCAGTTTGGATTTTGCCATTATAAAGTTTAACGGTATCTTGTCTGATTTTACCAGAAAGTGAGAAATTTGGGGCCAAAAGTGTGCCTTTTTTAGCTATGGAATTTTGATTAAATTCTTCATTGTCTCTTAAATCTCTTACATCATGAGATAAACTATCTTTTGCTCCACCTGCTGCTACAGCGGTTGTTAATATAAATTTACCAGATTTTCTTAATGCTATAGTAATTTTTGAAGTGAGTTTATCTGTGTCTATTCTTTGCGGGGTGTCATTGATGATTTTTCCTATGGCAATAACTTTTCTATTAGAGCTATTTAAATTTGCAAAAGCAGGATCACTAAGCAAGCTTTGTATCATATCTTCAGCAGTTTTTTCAAAATCTTCTCTATCAAGTCCTAAAGTAAGTGCGTTTCCTTGAACTTTTTGCGAAGCTTTACCATCAGTATATTTTGGTTGTGAAGAACAAGCGCTGAAAATCAAAAGCGCAAAAACCATAAAAAATAAACTTTTTTTCATTTTATCTCCTTATTTTTCTTTAATTTTGTAAATAATATTTGAATTTGGCACAAAAGATCTTATAAGCACAATATAATTTTTATCTTTTTCCAGCTCATCTTCAAAGATTATTTTTTCTTTATCATTATAAATTTTAACTAAACCTTCATTTTTTAGCATTAAAATACTAGCACTTTTTGGTAAAGCTTGCCACATTCTAAGATCTGCTTTATTGATTAAAGCAGTGCTAACAGTGCTAATAAATGATAAAAAGCCACTAGAATCATTATTAGCTATGGCTAAATTAATTGAAGTTTTAAGAGCGCTTGAGGCTAGGGTTTTCATCACCATAGAGGGTAAAAGAGTTTTAAATTCACTTGCTATAATATCATCAAAATAAATTAAATTTTGTGTTTTTTCATCTTGACTTTGCAAGAATTTATAAGAAGCATTTCTTGATTTTAAATAAGCAAAAGCTACACTAATATTTGCAAGATTATCATTAAAAACAAATGGTAGGGTAAGATCAAATTCTTCTTTTGTAGCACTAAAACCATCTTCATAAATGATAAAAATATATTTTTGTTGAGGGAAGGATGTTTTTAAATGAGTGAATTTTTCAAATACTTGAAATTGTTTTTGAAGTTGTTTGTTTTTTACATCGCTTAATGCTACTTCTTTTAAAAGATCATAAGCTTTAATATAATCTTTATCAAAAAAGAAAAATAAAGCACTAAGATAACTAGCATAGATATTAGTATAATTTTTATTTGCGTTAAATGCGCTAAGAAGATTATCATATTGTTTATAGATAGGGCTTAAATTTTGCTGAAAACTCGCATATGTTTTTTTATCTTTTTGAAGTTCTTTTTGGTATTCTTCTTGAGCTTTTTGTATATAATCATAAAAATATTCTTTCATTCTATCTTGTCTGTATAAAGCTCTGTTAAACTCTACTCTTGCATTTTTAAAATCTCCCAAGCTCATATAATTTAAACCTTTGTAGGTATTTAGCATAATCCTTTCATAAAAATAACCTTGATAATCATTGATGGTGTCATTAAGTAAAATTTCGCTAAAATTTCTTGTGGCTTTTTGAAGCCCGTTTTGTAAATCTACATCATATTTGTAAGCCTCTTCTGCTTTATCAAAAAAAGCATTACTTTTTTCATAATCTTTACAAACTCTTGCTAAAGAGGCTAAATTTAACCCTGTGTATATAGTGTCTTTGTCTGCATTTTTTAAAGTTAAAGTATTTTCATCGCATTGTTTGTTTACAAAGGCTTTTTCATAAGATAAATTAACATTAGCATGATTTGAACAAGCACTTAAAAAAAGTAAAATAAAAAGATAAAAACAAGAGTAAAAAAGCTTCATAAAATCCCTTTTTTAGTATAAATTTAAAAAAATAAGTTATAATTTTCATTTTTAGAGAGGTGTCCGAGTGGTCGAAGGAGCACGCCTGGAACGCGTGTGTGGGGTAACTCACCGAGGGTTCGAATCCCTTCCTCTCTGCCACTATGCACTTTTATTATACTGACTTCCTATGTAATCTTGTGATGAATTTTGTGTGTATGATTTTATGGCTTTAGAATTTGGATTTGCTTTTTTATCGTCTTCGTCTTTATTTTTATCATTTTGAGTCTTTGATTCTTCTGCTTTTATTTTAGCTTGCTCGGTGCGCGCATCATTTTGCATTTGCATAGCATTAGCTGCTACTTTATAATCTTGGGGGCTAGGATCAGCTGGTGCCATAGCTGCAGCAATTACTTGCATAGCATTGGCTATAGTTTCTTCAGGAGTATTGCCTTTTTGTATTCTTATAGGCACTTCTCCTTCAACTGCATACATTTTATTATCAGGACCTCTTGTATAGCCAAAACTTGCAGCTCCTGCTAAGGCTCCACCTGCTGCTTGGTGGGCTGCTTCATGAGCCCTTACTTCTCTGTCGATTTTTTCAAGCTCTCGTACCTGTTTTACTTCTTCACTACTTAAGTCTTTACCATTAACTTTTTGAGTTTTTTCATCTTTTTCTTGATCGTTTTTATTTTCTTTTGTTTGCTGTGGGTTTTCTTTTTCAGAAATATTTTCTTTTGTTTGTTCTTTGTCTTTGTTTTGATAAGGATTTTGCGTATAAAAGGCACCGCCATAACTTGAGCTAATTTGCATTAAAATCCTTTTTAAATATAATTTCATATTTTTAGCACAAAAAAGTTAAAAAATATATAAAATTTATAAAATAAGTATTTTATAAAATGTTAAGCAAAATAAAGTATAATTTTAACTTCTTTTTATGTCAGGGTAGCTCAGCTGGCTAGAGCGCTGGTCTCATAAGCCGGAGGTCGGGAGTTCAAGTCTCCCCCTTGACACCACTTAAAATATCTTTTTAATGTTATATTTATTTTTTATATTTTGTAAATTAGCTTTCAAGAATGCTTATAAGTATAGTTTTTTGATTATATTTAATTTATTGTATGGTTTTAATGCCCTTATTTTACAAGGACATTAAAAATTTAGTGACCTAGTATATGGATTGGGTCTGTGTAGCCGTGTACTAGAGTTTCTTTTCTAGATTTATCATATTGATAGTGCAAAGTAAAAGTAGCATTTAAAATCTTCAATAATCATATTGATTAAGTTCTTCTTGAGTGCCAAGTAGCATTAATATATCGTTTAAATAAGCGGTATTTTCTAGATTTGGCATAATGCTCCAAGTATCATGTTGTTTGTGTGCAATGACTTTTAAATTTTGTCCAATGGATTGCAAGGTTTTCCCCGCTAAATTCTCATCGATTAAAAGTTTTGCTACCTTTATGGTGTTGGCTGAAAGATCTATGATTTCAAAATTTGGATTAGTGATAAGAATTTTAGCTAAACGCTTTGCAGATTCTTTTTCAGGATAGATGACTTTATTAACCCCAAGTTTTGAAAGAATTTGTCCATGTGTAGAAGAATTTGCTTTAGCTATGATATTTTTTACCCCTATTTCTTTTAAGGCCATGAAGGTAAGTATGCTTGATTCTAGATTTTCACCTATACTAAGTATGACAACATCAGCATTTGAATAGCCCGCTTCTTTCAAAGCTATAGTGTGAGTAGAATCTAAGATATAAGCAAAATCCGCATGATCTTGCAACTCTTTAACAGCTTCTTCATCAATATCTGAAACAATAACTCTTTTGCCTTGGTCAATAAGTTCTTTTGCTAAAACAGAGCCAAATCTTCCAAGTCCTATAATACCATAAGTTTCTTTTTTCATAGTATGATTTTTCCTTTTGGGTAATTTAAATATTTTTCTTTTTCTTTAAAAAATATACTAAATAAAAACGCAAGCACGCCCACTCTACCGCTAAGCATTAGTAAAATAACAATAAGTTTGCTTTCGGAGCTAAAAAGCGCACTAAGTGATAAGGTCCCACCATCGCCAACTGAAACACCTACTGTGGCAAATGCTGAACTTGTTTCAAAAAGCAAAGGTAAAAAACTTTTATCATCTTCAATCAAAGATAAAAGCAACACGCAGGTAATAATATAAACAATTGAACTTACTGCTATAATGAAAGCTTTATTAATAGTTTCGCTTGGAATTTCAAAGTTAAAAATTCTTGCATTACTATCTTTGATACTCCAATATGCATAAATTAATAGTACCGCAATAGTAGTTACTTTAATGCCCCCCGCAGTTCCACCTGGTGCACCACCTACAATCATAAACAAAGATCCAAAAAATAAGCTTGCATCCTTAAAGGTGCTAAGATCAAGAGTGTTAAATCCTGCAGTTCGGTAATTTACCGCTGTAAAATATGCACTCATAATTTTATCAAAAAGAGAAAATTCTCCTATGCTTTTTGGGTTATGATATTCAAATAAAAACACAATCAAACTTGCAAAAATGATTAGTATAATAGTGGAAATTAAAACAAGCTTTGTATGCAGACTTAGACTAGCAAAGCGTTTTTTTGAAAAAAAGTATAATTCTAGTAATACAAAATAGCCCAAACCGCCAATAATAATCAAAGAGGTAATGATAAAGTTAATCCAAAAATCATCCCTATAAGGCATTAAGCCACTTTCAAATATGCTAAAACCTGCATTATTAAAAGCAGAAATGGAGTGAAAAATACTAGCCCATAGAGCATCAGTTAAATTCATATCTAATTTAAATCTTAAAAATAATAAAACAGCACCAACAATTTCAATAGCAAATACAAAAAATAAAACCTTTTTCAAAAATCCTACAAGCCCATCAGCACCAGGATAAATTAAGGATTCTCTTAAAAGATTTTTTTCTCCAAAACTCATCTTTTTTCGTACTAAAATATATAAAGCCATGGCTATACTCATATAGCCTAAACCACCTATTTGGATAAGTAGTAAAATAACAAGCTGTCCATAAAAACTAAAATCTAATGAAGTATTTAGCACAATGAGTCCTGTCATACTTACAGCTGAAGCACTAGTAAAAAATGCATCTAAAAAAGATATTGGTTTAGTGTGCATAATGGGTAACATAAGGATGAAAGTGCCAAAAAGAGCTATAAGTATATAACCTATAAATAAGATTCTTATATTATTTCTATCTAAAGATAATTTTGCCATTTTATTTCTTTAAAAATTAAAAAAATATTCTACTTAAAATTAGTTAATAAGTAAAAGAAGAAAACTTTCCGCTAAAAGCGGAAAGCAAGAGCATTAAAGCATTCCTACTGCTAAAAATCCTAATGAAACAGCAATAGCAATAGCCAATACACCCGGGATAAAGAATGCGTGATTAAATATGAATTTTCCAATTCTTGTTGTACCTGTATCATCCATTTGAACTGCACCTAATAAAGTAGGATAGGTTGGAAGTACAAAAAGTGCTGAAACAGCAGCAAAACAAGCAACTAGCATATAAGAATCTGCAGGATTTGTAGCTGAAATTCCTAATGCAGCAACGATAACTGGAACAATAGCTTTTGCAGTAGCTGCTTGAGAGTATAAAAGCATACTAGCAAAGAAGAAAGCAACTGCAAGCATAGCAGGAGTTTGTTTAACCCATTCACCCGCTACTTCTTTAATACCTGCTTCATGGCCTGCAACGAAAGTATTTCCAAGCCAAGCAACACCAAATACACATACACAAGCTGTCATACCTGATTTAAATACACTTGTATCTAAAATTTTTGCAGGTTCAACTTTACATAAGAATGTAATTAAAGTTGCAGCAGTTAATAAAAAGCTCATAATTGCAGCATCTCTTGGGATAACTACAGGATCAATCCATTTAATATTATTAGAAATTGCAGTAGCATAAAGAACAACTGCTAATACCGTAAATAAAAATATAGCAACTGAAAGTTTTGCACCCGGTTTATCTTCACTATGTAAAACATCTGAAGCACTTTTTACAAGACCAGCTTTTAAGCGTTCTTGATATACAGGGTCTTTGCTAAGATCCATTGGAGTAATTAAACTTACAATAAAAGCTGTAATCATACAAGCAGCAAAAGTAGTTACAATCCAAATTCCAATTAATGCAGGATAGTTCCAGCCAAGTGGCTCTAATACACCAGTCATATAAACAACAGCAGCGCTAACTGGAGAAGCTGTAATACCAATTTGTGAAGCAACAACCATTAATGAAAGTGGAGCTGATGGCTTAATATTTTGAGATTTTGCAACATCAATAACAACAGGCATTAATGAAAATACTGCATTACCGGTACCTGCTAAAATAGTAAGTAACCAACCGCAAGCTGGTGCAAGATAATTAATGAATTTTGGGTGTTTACGCAAAATTCTTTCAGTAACTTTTACCATGTAGTCTAAGCCACCTGCTTGTTGCATTGCAGAAATCGCAGCAATAGCAGCAGCGATGATTAAAATAACATCCCAAGGAATATTACCTGGCTTCATGCCTAAAACAAGACCTAAAATAACAACACCCAAACCTCCGGCATAGCCTATTGCTATGCCTCCAAGGCGGATACCTATGAATATTGCCCCAAGGAAGACAACAAGTTGTAAAATAATCATAATATCCATGATTAAACTCCTAAGTTATTAAGCTTTTCTTTTTTCTGTCATATGAGGATTTAACATATTTTCTGGTGTTAAAATCTCATCAATTTTTTCTTTTGGTAAATAGCCTCTTTCAAGACAAATATCACCTACTGCTTTTCCAGTTTCTAGAGCTTCTTTTGCAATACTTGCAGATTTTTCATAACCTAAAACAGGATTAAATGCAGTCACGATTCCGATTGAATTTAATACAAGTTTTTTGCAGTTTTCAGGATTTGCTTTTAATCCTTTAATAGCTTTTTCAGCTAAAGTTTTCATTGCATTTTCAAGCAATACGATCGAGTTAAATAACCCATAAGCAATGCCTGGCTCAAAAGCATTAAGTTCAAATTCACCTCTTTCAGAGCAAAGCATAATAGTAACATCATTACCTATAACTTCATAGCAAGCTTCGCCAACTGCTTCACAAATTACAGGGTTTACTTTACCTGGCATAATAGAACTACCCGGTTGCATAGCAGGCAAACTAATTTCAGCTAGACCGCATCTTGGACCTGAATTCATCAACCTTAAATCATTTGCGATTTTAGATAATCTTACAGCTGCAGTTTTTAATGCACCACTTACATGTACAAAATCAGCTGTATCTTGAGTAGCTGCAATGAAATCTTCAGCAGGTTTAAAATCAACACCAGTGATTTCTTTTAATTTTTTCTCAACCACAAATTTATAATCAGGGTGGCAGTTAATTCCTGTTCCAATAGCTGTAGCACCTAAATTTAAATAGCTCATTGACTCACGAGCTGCTGTGATCTTTTCAATATCACTTTTAATATAGCTAGCAAAAGCATTGAAAGTGTTTCCTAAGGTTGTAGGAACCGCATCTTCAAGTTCTGTTCTACCCATTTTGATGATATCTTTGTATTTTTTAGCTTTAGCTTCTAATTCAGCTTTTAAGCCTTCCATAGCTTTTAAAAGATCACTAAGTTTTGCATAGGTTGCTACTTTGATTGAGCTTGGATAGGTATCGTTTGTAGATTGACCTAAATTTGTATGATCATTTGGGTGAAGGTATTGATATTCTCCTTTTTTATGACCCATACTTTCAAGAGCAATATTTGTGATAACTTCGTTAGTGTTCATATTTGTGCTAGTACCAGCACCACCTTGGATCATATCCACAACAAATTGATCTAAAAATTCACCAGCAATCAATCTATCGCAAGCTTTAGCAATAGCATCAGCTTTATCTGCATCAAGAACTCCAACTTCTTTGTTAGCTAGAGCAGCTGCTTTTTTAACTTGAGCAAAAGCTTTTACAAAATAAGGATAATCTTGTAGTCTTCTACCACTCATATTGAAGTTTTCTAGTGCTCTAAAAGTTTGCACTCCATAATAAACTTCATCAGAAATTTCTAACTCACCAATAAAGTCGTGTTCTTTTCTTGTTCCCATGATGTACTCCTTGTGGGTTTTATTTAAGTTTCATTTATGAACTTAATAGGTATTATATAACAATTTTTTATAAAAGTTTCATAAAATTTTCCAATTTTTTCTAATTTTAATAAAAATATATAAAATAATATAAAGTATTGATATTCATTTTCTAAATAGTGGATATTTTATGAATAATTTTATTTATAATGATATTAATTATATTTATTTTTTGTATATTTTTTTGAAGTATTTGTTGAAGTTATGATTGTAATGGGTATCATTTTTTAGATAATTTGATTATAAGCTATCATCTTAACACTTAAAATCTTATTCACTCAAACTAAACCCATTAAGGGTTTAGTTTAATTATTTAAAACTTC